>DATLGR010000468.1:0-13118 GCA_035540415.1 Burkholderiales bacterium
CGGCGGCGGCGGCCGGGAAGGCGGCGAGGCACAGCATCGCCGCGGCGTGGCCCAGGCCGTCGATGGCGAAGCCCGCCACCAGCGGGCCGAGCGTATTGGAGATCGAAAAGCCGAGCGCGAGCCAGGCGAAGTTCACCGCGCGGCGCTCGGGGCTGCCGTGGGCGCCGAACACGCTGTTCATGGCGATGTGCACGTACATGAAGGCGGTGCCGACGAGCGTGCTCGACACGAACAGCGTCTCGAGGCGGGGTACGGCGAAGGGCAGCGCCGCGCCCAAGGCGAGCGCGACGAAGGCGGCGCCGAGCGGCCGGCGCGGCCCGGCGCGGTCGACGAGCCGGCCGGCGCTCACGGAGAGCAGCATCGGCAGCGCCGCGAAGAGCGCGATCAGCAGGCCCACGGTGAACTCGCTCGCGCCGAGCTCCAGCGCCATGAGCGAGGTGGTCATGCGCACCCCGACGAAGGCGAGGTGCCCGAGGCCGTTCAGGAGGACGAAATAGACGATTTCCAGCGGCGGCTCCAGACCGTCATCGCGACCCCGGCGCAGGTGACGGCAATCCCGGCGAGCGCGAGGCCGCTCGGCACGATGCCGAACACGGCCGCCTCGGCGAGCACGGCGAACACCGGCGGCAGGTACATCATGCTCGACACGCGCGTCGCCTCGCCCTGGCGCATGAGCAGATGCAGCGCGCTTACTGCGAGGATGGAGGCGAAGATCACGAGGAAGGCGATGGCGAGCCACATCTCGAGCGCCCAGCTCAGCGGGAAGCCCTCGACCGCGAGCGCCAGAGGCGCGAGCACGGCCAGCGACACCGCGAACTGGATCACCGCCGCCGCCTTGAGGTCGGCCCGCGGGCTGAAGCGCCGCTGGTACAGGGTCGCGGCCGTGACGCCCGCCAGCGCGATGAGCGTGCCGAGAAGGCTGCCGAGGGTCACTTCGCGGATGTCGATCTTGTGCCACACCACGAGCGCGACGCCGGCGAGCCCGAGCGCCACGCCCGCCCACTGGCGCGCGGCGAGGCGCTCGCCCATCCATCCGGACACCACGATCGCGGTCACGAGCGGCTGGCAGGCGATGATGAGCGCGGCCACGCCCGCCGACATGCCCAGGTACTGCGCGTAATGGCTGCCGCCGAGCTGCACGGCATGCATGAGCAGCCCGGCGACCACCAGGTGCCACCACTCGATTCCGGAGCGCGGCCAGCGCGGGCGCCACAGCAGCACGACGGGCGCGAGGCACAGGAGGCCGAAGACGTAGCGCAGGCTGAGAAAGGTGAAGGGGGGCGCGTACTGCAGCCCGATCTTCGTGGCCACGTAGCCCGTGCCCCAGACCGCCACGAAGTACCAGGCGAGCAGCGCGTTCATTGGCAGGCGCGGATTCTAAGCGGTATGCTGCGCCCGCAACTGCGGAGGAGGCGTGCCCGTCCGTCGAGCGAAACAGCCGGCCCGTGCAGGCGTCGGGCGCTTGGCCGGCCAGCGGCGCAGGCTGCTCGCGACCGAGCGGCGCCTGCGCGAGCTTACCGAGCGCCACGAGCTTCTGATGGGCGCCATCAACGAGGGCCTGTACGACTGGAACGCCCTCGACGGTACGATCTACTATTCGCCGAACGTCCAGCAAGCCGTCGGGCTTCCGCCCGAGCTTCTGCGGACCACCGCCGACTGGATGGCGCGCATCCATCCCGACGACCTGCCGCGCTACCGCCAGGCCTTCGTCGATCACTTGAAGGGGCGCAGCGAGCGCTTTCTCTGCGAGTACCGCTACCGCGGCATCGACGGTAGCTGGCGCTGGGCGCGCCAGCACGGCATCGCGCTGCGGGACGGCAGCGGCCGCGCGGTGCGCATGATCGGCTCCACCGGCGACGTCACGCCGCTCAAGGAGGCCGAGCAGGCGCTGCGCGCGAGCGAGGAGCGCTATGCGCTCGCCACCGCCGCCGCCGTGGAGGGCATCTACGAGTGGGACGTGGCGACCGGCCGGCTGTTCCTCACGCCGCAGGCGCGCGCCTTCTTCGCCTTCCCCGAGGAGGACCTCACGCCCGCGGCGTGGAACCGCCGCGTGCATCCGGAGGACTTCCCGCGCTACCGCGCCGCCCTCATCGAGCACTTCAAGGGCTGCGCCGAGAGCCTCGAGATCGAATACCGGGTGGCGGACGCGAGCGGCGGGTACAAGTGGGTGCTCGAGCGCGGGCGCGGCGTGCGCGATGCCGCCGGGCGCGTGACGCGCATGGTCGGCGCCTTGAGCGACATCACCCAGCGCAAGCAGGCCGAGCTCGACCTGCGCCGCGCGCGCGACGAGGCCACCGAGGCGCTCGAGCGGCAGACCGCGATCAGCGAGATCCTGCGGGTGATGTCAGACTCGCCGGGCGACGAGCGCCCCGTGCTCGCGTCGGTGGCGGAGCGCGCGGCGCGCATCTGCGAGGCGCAGGTGGTGGACATCGTGCTCGCCGAAGGCAACGTCATGCGGGTCGTTGCGACCTTCGGCGATCTCGGCCGCCCGCTGGGCGAGGCCGTGCCGCTGGACCGCAGCACCGTCATGGGCCGCTCGATCGTGGACCGGACGAGCGTGCATGTCGCGGACCTGCAGCGGGCCGGCGACGAGTTCCGCCTCGGGCGCGAGCTTGCGCAGCGGTACGGCCACCGCAGCATCCTTGCCGTTCCGCTCCTGCGCGGGGAGCGCGCGCTCGGCACCATCCTCGTGCGCCGCACGGAGGTGCGGCCGTTCGAGGACAAGCACATCGCGCTGCTCAAGACGTTCGCCGACCAGGCGGCGATCGGCATCGAGAACGTACGGCTGTTCAACGAGACGCGCGAGGCGCTCGAGCAGCAGAAGGCCTCGGGGGAGATCCTCGCCGCCATCGGCAGCTCCATCGCCGACACCGCGCCGGTGTTCGACCGCATCCTCGAGAGCTGCCAGCGGCTGTTCCAGGGGCACCTGGTGGGGCTGACGCTGGCGCGCGACGACGGCCAGGTGGAGCTGGCGGCCTACCAGGGGCCGAACCGCGAGCGCCTGCACACGATCTACCCGATGCCGCTCGACGAGACGAGCGGGACGGGATGCGCGATTCGCTCGCGCGACGTGGTGGACTTCGCGAGGATCGACGCGGCGACGCCGGCGCAGATCCGCGCGGGGGCCGCCATCCTCGGATTCCGCTCGATCGTGTTTGCGCCGCTGCTCGCGGAGGGCGCGGGCATCGGCGCGCTGTGGGTGGGCCGCCTCGCGCCGGGCGCCTTCGGCGCCAAGCAGACGGCGCTCCTGCAGACCTTCGCCAACCAGGCGGTGATCGCCATCCAGAACGCGCGGCTCTTCCGCCAGATCCAGGAGAAAAGCCGCGAGCTCGAGATCGCCAACCGGCACAAGTCCGAGTTCCTCGCCAACATGTCGCACGAGCTGCGCACGCCGCTCAACGCGATCATCGGCTTCACGCGGATCGTGATGCGCCGCTCCCGCGAGGCGCTCGAGCAGAAGCAGTACGAGAACCTGGAAAAAATCCTCACCAGCGCGAGCCACCTCCTGCAGCTCATCAACGCGATTCTCGACCTCTCCAAGGTGGAGGCCGGACGGGTGGAAGTCCACGCCGCCGACATCGCGCTCGCGCCGGTGCTCGAGGACTGCCTGCGGACCGTCGAGCCGCTGGTCAAGGCGCCCGCGGTGCGCCTCGAAAAGGCTTTCGACGGCCTGCTGCCCAGGATCCATGCCGACGAGGAGAAGCTGCGCCAGATCGTCATCAACCTGCTGAGCAACGCCGCCAAGTTCACCGAGCGAGGCACCGTACGCCTGGAGGCGCACGCCGACGGCGAGCGCTTCGACGTCGCGGTGGCCGACACGGGAATCGGCATTCCCGCCGGGCAGCTGGAGCACATCTTCGAGGAGTTCGCGCAGGCCGACACGAGCAGCACGCGGCGCTACGGCGGCACCGGCCTCGGGCTCAGCATCGCGCGCCGGCTCGCGCGGCTGATGGGCGGCGACATCGCGGTCCAGAGCACGCCCGGCGCCGGCGCCCGCTTCACGCTCACCCTGCCGCTGCGCTACGGCGCATGAAGACCATCCTCATCGTCGAGGACGTCGAGTTGAACCGCGACCTGCTGGTGCAGCTGCTCGAGGATCGCTACCGCCTCGTGCTCGCGACCGACGGCGAGGCGGCGCTCGAGCTGGCGGCACGCGAGCGGCCAGACCTCGTGTTGATGGACCTGTCGCTGCCGCGGGTGGATGGCTGGGAGGCGACCCGGCGGCTGAAGGCCGATCCGGCGCTCGCCGGCATCCCGGTCATCGCGCTGTCGGCGCATGCCATGCGCGGCGACGAGGCAAAGGCGCGCGCGAGCGGCTGCGACGAGTTCCTCACCAAGCCGCTCGACGAAGACCGCCTCTACGAGACGATCGCGAGGGCGCTTGGCGCCTGAGGCCGCCACGGTGCTCGTCGTCGACGACGAGCCGATGAATCGCGACCTGCTGGAGCAGGAGCTCGGCGATGGCGGCTATCGCACGGTGCTCGCGGCGAGCGGCGCAGCGGCGCTGGCGCTGGCTGCCAAGGTGCTGCCCGACCTGATTCTCCTCGATGCCATGATGGACGGGCTCGACGGCTTTGCCACCTGCGAGCGGCTGAAGGCGGCCGAGTCGACGCGCGGCATCCCGGTCATCTTCCTCACCGCGCTGGCCGATACCGAGGTCAAGCTGCGGGCCTTCCGCGCCGGCGCGGTGGACTACGTCACCAAGCCGTTTCACAGCGAGGAGCTCCTCGCCCGCGTCGGCACGCACGTGCGCCTGCGGCGCGAGATCGAGGCGCACCGCAAGTCGCGCTCGACCGTCCAGTATCTGGTGGAGGAGATCCGCGCGGGAAGCCAGGAGCTGGTCGGGGAGGCGCCCGCCTTGCGCCGGGTACTGCAGCAGATCGCCCAGGTGGCGCCGACCGACAGCACGGTGCTCATCCAGGGCGAGACGGGCACGGGCAAGGAGCTGGTCGCGCGCGCGCTGCACGAGGCGGGGGCGCGCCGCGAGCGCCCGCTGGTGAAGCTGAACTGCGCCGCGCTGCCCCGGGAGCTGGTCGAGAGCGAGCTCTTCGGCCACGAGAAGGGCGCGTTCACCGGCGCGCTGCAGCAGCGCCGCGGGCGCTTCGAGCTGGCCGACGGCGGCACGCTGTTCCTCGACGAGGTGGGCGAGCTGCCGCTCGAGACCCAGGCGAAGCTGCTGCGCGTGCTGCAGGAGCGCGAGTTCGAGCGCGTCGGCGGGGCGCGCAGCCTCAAGGTCGACGTGCGTGTCATCGCGGCGACCAACCGCGACCTGCAGGCGCAGGTGGCTTCCGGGCGCTTCCGCGCGGACCTCTTCTATCGCCTCAACGTCTTTCCCATTGTCGTGCCGCCGTTGCGGGAGCGGCGCGCGGACATCGCGCCGCTCGTGCAGCACTTCGCGCGCAAGGCGGCGCGCAAGCTTGGACGCGCGTTCCAGGGCGTCTCGCCGGCCTTCCTGGAACGCGCCACGGCGTACGACTGGCCGGGCAACGTGCGCGAGCTCGAAAACGCAGTCGAGCGCGCAATGATCCTCTCTCCCGGGGCCTTCCTCGACGGCTCGCCGGTACCGGAGACGCCGTCGAGCGCTTCGGCGCCGCCCCCGGCGCCGGTGCAGGCGACCCTCGAGGAGGTGGAGCGCGCGCACATCCGGCGCGTGCTGGAGGCGAGCGGCTGGGTCATCGAGGGCGAGCGGGGTGCCGCCAGGGTCCTTGGGCTCAACCCGAGCACCCTGCGCGGGCGCCTGCGCAAGCTCGGCCTCCGCAAGCAGCGCTAGCCGTCACGCCCCGCGGCGCAAGCCCGCGGCATTTGACGGCGCCGCCGGATTTGGCGGCAAAGAAAATATTCAAGTAGTTGATTTTACTCAACTAGTTGCTTGGCACAGGGCATGCGCATGGTCACTCGACGGAACGCTTTTTTGATCAACCGCACGACCCGAGGAGAGCGACATGGATGCCTACCGCAACACCGCCGATTTTCACCAGCTGTCGAGCATCGGTCTCACTGCCAAGCAGATCGTGCGCATCGACAACCCGCGTGGCATGACGCTTCGGGTGGAAAGCGGCGAAATCTGGGTCACCCAGGAGCGCTGCCGCGAGGACTTCCTGATGAAGACGGGCGAGGCGCTCACGCTGAAAGGCGGTGCGGCGCTCGTGTCCACGCTCAAGGCCCCTTTTGCCCTCGTGACCATCGAACCCGGTGTGCCGGCGAAGCATACGCTGGCGGAGCGCCTGGCGCGCTTCTGGACGGCGCTGTACGCGCCGGACTCCCGGCCCACCACGGCCGCCCTCTAGCAGAAAAAAGGGGTCAGGGCTTTCGGCCCTGACCCCCATGCCTTGACCCGCTCGCCGCTAGGCGCGGGCCCGGAGCGCGGCGATGCGCTGCTCGATCGGCGGGTGGCTCGCGAAGAGCCCCATGAACTTCGACTGGCTCTGCTTGATGCCGTGGGCCTCGAAGGCCTGCGGCAGGTCGCTCGGCGCCGCGCCGCCCAGGCGGGCGAGCGCGTTGATCATCGGCCGCGGGGTGCCCATGAGGTCGGCGGCGCCGCGGTCGGCGCGGAACTCGCGCTGGCGCGAGAACCAGGCGACGATCATCGAGGCGAGGATGCCCAGGATGACCTGCGCGACGAGCGAGGCGATGAAGAAGCCCGGCCCGACGCCGCGCTCGGTGCGGAAGATCATCCGGTCGACGATGAAGCCGACGATCCGCGAGAGGAAGATCACGAAGGTGTTCACCACGCCCTGGATCAGCGTGAGCGTGACCATGTCGCCATTGGCCACATGGGCGACCTCGTGGCCGAGCACGGCCTCGACCTCGTCGCGGTTCATGGTCTGGAGCAGCCCGGTGGAGACCGCGACGAGCGCCGAGTTCTTGAACGCCCCGGTGGCGAAGGCGTTCGGCGCGCCCTCGAAGATCGCCACTTCGGGCATGCCGATGCCCGCCTGCTGCGAGAGCTTGCGCACGGTCTGCACCAGCCAGTACTCCGTGGAGCCCTCGGAGCCGTCGATGACCCGCGCGCCGGTGCTCATCTTCGCCATGGGCTTCGAGATGAGCAGCGAGATGATGGCGCCGGTGAAGCCGACCACCGCCGAGAAGATGAGCAGCTGCGTGAGGTCGATTCCCTGCTCGGTGACGAACTGGCCGACCCCGAACACGTACAGGATGACCGAGAGCACCACCAGGACCGCGATGTTGGTGGCGAGGAACAGGAATATCCGCTTCATCGAGGTGCTTTCTCCTTATGGGGGACCGCATCATACAGCGGCCGCTGCCCCTTAGATTGGGGGTGGGACCGGGAGTTCAAGCGCCCAGGACCAGGCGCGCGCCGCGCTCGGCCACCACGTAAGTGGGGGCGTTGGTGTTGCCCGAGGTGATGCGCGGGAAGACCGAGGCGTCGATCACGCGCAGGCGCCCGACGCCGTGCACGCGCAGCTCATCATCCACCACCGCGCCCGCGTCGCGCCCCATGCGGCAGGTGCCCACCGGATGGAAGATGGTAGTGCCGAGCTCGCCGGCGGCGCGCTCCAGGGCGTGCTCGTCCTGCGCGGCCGGGCCGGGCCGGAATTCCTCGGGCTCGTACTTCGCGAGCGCCCGGGCCGCCATGATGCGGCGGGTGAAGCGGATGGCCTCCACGGCGACCCGGCGGTCCTCGGCCGTCGAGAGGTAGTTGAGGCGGATCTCGGGGTGCGCCGCCGGATCGGCGGACTTGATGCGCACCCACCCGCGCGAGGTCGGCCGCAGGTTGCAGACGCTCGGCGTGATGGCGGGAAAGGTATGCAGCGGATCGCCGAACTTGTCGAGCGACAGCGGCTGCACGTGCCACTCGATGTTGGGCGTGGGCTCCCGGGGGTCGCTTCTCGCGAAGGCGCCGAGCTGCGAGGGGGGCATGGTGAGCGGCCCGCTGCGCAGCAGGAAGTATTCGAGCGCCATTGCCGCCTTGCCGAGCGGGCGGTGGGCGAGGCCGTTCAAGGTCCTCGCGTTCCTGACCCGGTACTGCAGGCGGATCTGCAGGTGATCCTGCAGGTTTTCCCCCACGCCGGGCAGCGGATGCGCCACCTCGATGCCGCAGGCCCGCAGCAGCTCCGGCGGGCCGACGCCCGAGAGCTGCAGCAGCTGCGGCGAGCCGATGGCGCCGGCGGCGAGCAGCGTCTCGCGCCGCGCCTCGACGAAGAACTTCTCGCCGCGGTGCACCAGCTCCACCCCGCTTGCCTGGCGGCCCTCGAGGCGGACGCGGTGCACGTGCGCGTCGGTCATCACCATCAGGTTCGGCCGGTGGCGCACCGGGCGCAGGAAAGCGTTGGTGGCGCTCCAGCGCCGGCCGCGCCGCTGGTTCATCTGGAAGTACGCGCAGCCGGCGTTGTCGCCGCCGTTGAACATCTTCACCGGCGGGATGCCGCACTCGGCGGCGGCGGCGCGCCAGGCGTCGAGGATGTCCCAGCGCACGCGCGGGTTCTCGATGCGCACCTCGCCGCCGGCGCCGTAGCCCTCGCCGGTGCCGCGCTCATAGTCCTCCAGCGAGCGGAACAGGGGCAGCACCTCGTCCCACGACCAGCCGCGGTTGCCGAGCGCGGCCCAGTGGTCCCAGTCCTCCTTCTGGCCGCGCATGTAGATCATGGCGTTGATGGAGGAGCAGCCGCCGAGCACGCGGCCGCGCGCATAGAGGAGCGAGCGGCCGGCGAGGTACTCGTCGGGCTCGGTGCGGTAGCACCAGTCGGTGCGCGGGTTGCCGATGGTGTAGAGATAGCCTACCGGCACCCCGATCCAGAACCAGTCGTCCGGCCCGCCCGCCTCGAGCAGCAGCACCCGGTGCGCGGGGTCGCGCGAGAGGCGGTTGGCGAGCAGGCACCCGGCGCTGCCCGCGCCCACGATCACGTAATCGTAGCTGCCGAGCGGCCGGACGGGTGCCTCCTCAATCCATGTCGACGCCGGTGTAGGCGAAGAACGGCGAGCCCTTGGTGCGCTTGGCGCGCCAGGGCACGGTGACGGGGTTCACTTCGCTGCTCGGCCGCACGGTGGCGGTGCCCTCGATGGTGTCGCCGCGCACGCGGCCTTCGAAGCGGTGGTCGACGAGACCCACCCCCGGCACCGTCATGTCGAGCGTGAACGAAATCTGGTCGCCGCTCAGCTTCAGGTTCTCGAACACGTTCCGGCGATTGCCCGAGCGCGCGGCGCCTTCGGCCTTCTGGAACGTCTGCTCGAAGTAGGCGGAGTACGCGCGCGGCCCGCCGGCGAGGGGCAGCTCCCAGGTCCAGTCGCCGTCGACGCGCGCGGGCACGATCCACAGGAAGATGTCGGTGCCCAGCGTGGCGTCGGGCGGCCAGGCGCCGAGGTCCCAGGTGCGCGTGACCACGCGGGTGCCGGGGCGCGCCTCGCGCATGATCTTCGGCCGCAGCATGCGCATGAGCTCGGGGAACAGCCACATGAAGATCACGTCCGCCTTGGCGAGATCGGCGTCGAAGGCGTTCTGGTGGATGAACTGCACGCGCTCGGCGAGCCCCTCGGTCTTGGCCTGCGCGGTCGACTTCGCCACGAGCGACTTGTCGATCTCGATGCCGCGGCCGCGCACGCCGGGATGGCGGCGCAGCGCCTCGAACACGATGCGCCCGTCGCCCGAGCCCAGGTCGATGACCAGGTCGCCATCGCGCAGGTTCGCGAACTTGACCATGCGCTCGACGTCGGGGTGCGAGGTTGGCACGAAGAGCGAGAAGCGCTCCTGCGCGCCGGCGGGGGCGAGGAACAGGGAGCAGGCGAGAACGCAGGGAAGCGTCCGGTACCACAGCGATCGAATCGGCATGTTCTCGGTAGGTTGGATGGAAACCGGCCGATTCTACGTCGACTGGGACTTGGGGCATCGCTTGCGGTATCGTACGGTCCGGAGGTTCGCATGACCGTCTCGCTCGAGCAGTTTGCCGCCGAGTGCCGCACCATCCTCAAGTCCGAGCCCGGCCCGTCCGGCCGCCGCAAGATCTGCCAGCGGCTCGAAGCGCTGCTGCGCGACCCGCAGTTCGTGGCGGCCGCCGTGAGCGACGCCACCCCCGAGCGCCAGGTGCTCTACGAGGACCCGGAGCTCGGCTTCTGCGTCCTCGCGCACAACTACAGGTCCGCCAAGGACTCGCCGCCCCACGACCACGGTCCGTCCTGGGCCATCTACGGCCAGGCCCGCGGCGAGACCGAAATGACCGACTTCGAGCTGATCGCGCCGGCGAGCGAGGCAGTCCCGGGCAAGGCGAGGCCGGTACGCAGCTACAAGCTGACCCCGGGCACCGCCTACGTCTACAACGAAGGCGACTTGCACGCCCCGCGCCGCCGCGGCCCCACGCAGCTCATCCGGCTCGAGGGCGTCAACATGGACAAGGTCCGGCGGCTGCGCTTCGACGCCGTCTGAGGATTCGGCGGGCGGAGCCCGGATTCCGTGAACCAGCAGATTCGCTTCTGCAGGAGCTTCGACGGCACGCGGATCGCCTATGCCGCCACCGGGCAGGGCCCGCCGCTCGTGCGGGCGCCGCACTGGCTCACGCACCTTGAGTACGAGTGGAAGAGCCCGGTGTGGCGGCCCTGGATCGAGGCGCTGTCGAAAGACTACACGCTGGTGCGCATGGACGAGCGTGCCTGCGGCCTGTCGGACTGGGAGGTGTCGGACTTCTCCCTGGAGGCCTGGGTCGCCGACCTCGAGGCGGTGGTCGACGCGCAGGGGCTCGAGCGCTTCGCCCTCTTCGGTCACTCGCAGGGCGCGGCCATCGCGGTGGAGTACGCCGCGCGCCACCCGGAGCGGGTGAGCCACCTCGTGATCCTCGGCGGCTACCTGCGCGGCTCCATGAAGCGCGGCCTGCCGCCCGAGGGCATGGCGGAGCTCGAGGCGCAGCTCAAGCTGATCGAGGTGGGCTGGGGGCGCGAGGAGGCGACCTATCGCCAGATGTTCGCCATGGCGTTCATCCCGGGCGGCACCATGGAGCAGGTGAATTCACTGTCCGAGCTGCAGCGCTGGTCGGCCTCGCCGCAAAACGCGCTGCGCATCATCCGCACCTTCTTCAACATCGACGTGCAGGATCGCGCCGCCCGCGTCGCCTGCCCGACGCTCGTGTTCCACGGCCGGCGCGACCGGCGCGCGCCGCTCGAGGAAGGCCGCCGGGTGGCGAGCGCCATTTCCGGCGCGCGCTTCCTGCCGCTCGAGACCGACAACCACATCCTGCTCGAGCACGAGCCGGCCTTCGGCGAGTTCTTCGCCGAGCTGCGCGGCTTCCTGCTGCCGGCGTCGGCGGCGCCGATCGAAGGGCTGACGCCTCGCGAGGCCGAGATCCTGGAGCGCATCGCGCAGGGCCTGGACAACGCGCAGATCGCGGCGCACCTCGGCATGTCTGAGAAGACGGTGCGCAACCACATCACGCGCATCTTCGACAAGCTGGGCGTGGAGAACCGGCCGCAGGCCATCGTGCTCGCCCGCGAGCGCGGGCTCGGCCGGCGCTAGGGGGCCTCCCCCGGGCCGGGACCGCTGTCCCGGCTTTCCCGGGTCCTTTCGGCCGCTCCCTGGGACCGCGGCCTCACGCGCCTGCCGCGCCGCAAGCGCACCATGGCCTCACATCGTCAACCGCACAGGAGAGAGCGCCATGGATGCCTACCGGAACGCCGCCGAGCTGGTCGAGCTTACGAGCCTCGGGCTCAGCGGCCGCCGTATCGCCCGCCTCGAGAATGCCCGCGGCCGCCGGCTGCGCGTGGAAAGCGGCGAAGTTTGGATCACCGAGGAGGGCTCGACGCACGATGCGATCGTCAAGGCCGGCGAGACCTTCACCGTCTTGCAGAACGGCGCGACGCTCGTCTCCGCGCTCAAGCCCCTCGCCCTGGTTTCGATCGAGCCGCCCGCGGCGCCGCGCCGCCCGCTCGGCGAGCGCTTCGCGGCCTTCTGGGCCTCGCTCTACGCGCCCGAATCGCGTCCTACGACGGCATCGCTGTGAGGCTCACGGCGCGGCCTCGACGATGCGGAAGTCGCGCTCGACGGCGTCGCCGAGCGCCCTGAGCGCCGCCCGGTAGGGCTCGCCTTCGCGGGCGGCGATCGCCTTGTCGAGGCTGTCGAACTCGACCACCACGGTGCGCTGGTTCACGCCCTGGTCGTAGACCTTCGCCGGCGCGCCGCGCACCACGAAGCGGCCGCCCGCCGCCTGGATCGCCGGCCCGGCGAGCTTGGCGTAGGCCGCCAGCGCGTCCGGGTTCTTGATGTTGCGGTAACAGGAAATCCAGTACGCCTTCGCCATGCGAGCGCTCTCCGCCGAGATTGGGTGCGGCGCAGGGTAGCATCCGCCGTGTGAGCCGGCGAATCGGTGTAGATCTCGGCGGGACCAAGATCGAGGCCATCGCGCTGGAGGGCGAGCGCGAGGTGTTCCGCCGGCGCATGCCCACGCCGCGCGGCGACTACGCGGCGACGCTCCAGGCGGTGGCGGCGCTGGTGCGCGAGGCGGGCGAGGGCAGCGTGGGCGTCGGCATCCCGGGCGCGCTCTCGCGGGTCACCGGGCTTGTGAAGAACGCGAATTCCACCTGGCTCATCGGCAAGCCGCTGCGGCAGGATCTGGAAGCGGCGATCGGCCGTCCGGTGCGCCTGGAGAACGACGCCAACTGCTTCGCGCTCTCCGAGGCGACGGACGGCGCGGGCCGCGGCGCCGCGGTGGTGTTCGGCGTGATTCTCGGCACCGGCGTGGGCGGGGGCATCGTCGCGCACGGCCGGCTGCTCCAGGGCCCGAACGCGATCACGGGCGAGTGGGGACATAACCCATTGCCATTGCCCACGAGCGCGGACCTCCCGCTTCCCACCTGCTACTGCGGCCGCGCGGGCTGCATCGAGACCTACCTCTCCGGCCCCGCGCTCGCCCGCGACGGCGGCAACCTCGAGCGTTATGTGGAGCGCCTTGCCCGGGCGCTCGCCTCGGTGATCAACGTGCTCGATCCCGACGTCATCGTGCTGGGCGGTGGAATGTCCAACGTCGAGCGCCTGTACACTGAGGTGCCGCGCCTCTGGTCGCGCCACGTGTTCTCCGACCACGTCGCGACCCGCCTGGCGCGCAATGCCCACGGCGACTCCAGCGGAGTGCGCGGCGCAGCCTGGTTGTGGGACTGAAAGGGGAGGAGGCGATGAAGGC
>DATLGR010000469.1:0-16273 GCA_035540415.1 Burkholderiales bacterium
GGTTCGCAGCGCGGCATCGTCATGTTCGGTTGCGCGGCCGCCTGCGCGGGGTTCGCGCTGCTGCCGCTCGCACATGGCGCCTGGGCGATCGGGCTGCTGGTAGCCGCCGCGAGCCTGCTCGCGGCCGGCGCGCTGCCGCTCGTCGAAGCCATGACGCTCGCGGCGGTCGTGGCGCGGCCCGGGCGCTACGGCCCCATCCGCCTATGGGGCTCCCTCGGGTTCATCGCCACCGTGCTCGGCGGCGGTGCCTGGCTCGATGCGTATCCGGTGCATGCGCTGCCCCTGCCGCTCGCGCTGGCGGCCGGCGGCGCCTTCGCCGCCGCGGCGCTGCTTCCCGCCGGGCCGGGCCGCATCGGCGGCACACCCGGCGCCGCGCCCCGCATGGCGCGCCTGCGCCTCAGCACGCCCATGGCGCTGCTGCTCGCCGCGGGGTTCTGCATGGCGAGTGCGCACGGCACGCTCTACGCCTTTCTGTCGCTGCACCTGGAGCGCACGGGCTACAGCGGCACCTCCATCGGACTGCTGTGGACGCTTGGCGTACTGGCCGAGATCGCCGTGTTCCTGTGGCTGCCGTTTCTTTTTCGGCGGTTCTCCCTGGCGTCCCTCCTGGAGGCGAGCTTCGCTTGCGCGGTCGTACGCTTCCTGGCGATCGGCTGGCTCGCGGGCGAATGGTGGCTTCTCGTGGCGGCTCAGCTCCTGCACGCGGCGACGTTCGGCGCCTTCCATGCCGCGTCGGTGGCGGCGGTGCAGCGCGTCTTCCCGGCGGCCGCGCAGGCTCGCGGCCAGGCGCTCTTTTCCGGCGTAACCTATGGGGCGGGCGGCGCGGTCGGCGCCCTCGCCGCGGGCTGGACCTGGCAGGCGGCCGGCGCGGGCGCCGCCTTTTCGCTGGCTGCGCTGGCCGGACTAGTCGGCCTCGTTCTTGCTCGTCGGCTGAAACGAGTCGCACTCTAGAGGGTCTACAGGCCATGATGCGCACCTTCCTTGCCGCTGCCGCCGCCGCCGCGCTCCTCGCTTGTCAGACCGTCGAGACCACCAAGCCGGGTGCCGTCGGCGTCGACCGGCAGCAACGCATGCTCGTCTCCCCCGAAGAGGTGCAGGCCGCTTCGGCCAAGGCCTATGCCCAGATGATCGGGCAGGCAAAGCAGAAGGGCGTTCTGAACCGCGACGCGGAGCAGCTCAAGCGCGTGCGCGCGATCACCGAGCGCCTGGTGGCCCAGACCCCCGCCTTCCGCCCCGACGCGGCCAAGTGGCCCTGGGAGGTGCACGTCATCTCGGTGAACGAAGTCAACGCCTGGGCGATGCCGGGCGGAAAGATGGCCATCTATGCGGGCCTCATCGAGCGACTCAACGCCACGGACGACGAGATTGCCGCCGTGATGGGCCACGAGATTGCGCATTCGCTGCGCGAGCATGCGCGCGAGCGGATCTCCCGGCAGATGGGCACCCAGATGGCCGTGGGCATCGCCGGGGCGCTGTTCGGCATCGGGGACCTCGGGCAGGGGCTTGGCGGCATGGTCGCCGATGTCACGCTCAATCTGCCGAATTCGCGCGCTCACGAGGTGGAAGCCGATCGCATCGGGGTGGAGCTCGCCGCGCGCGCCGGGTTCGATCCGCGTGCCGCCGTGAGCCTGTGGGAGAAGATGAGCAAGGTGGGCGGCGCGCAAGGGCCGGCGTGGCTCTCGACTCACCCGCCGCACGAGGCGCGCATCAACGACCTGCGGGCCTATGCCGACAAGGTGATGCCGCTCTACCAGCAGGCCAGAGGCGGCGCCAGCGTCGGCAAGTAGCCCTATAATCCCGTGTTTCCGCGAGCGGAAACATGGGAAGAACGCTTTACGACAAGCTTTGGGATGCGCACGTCGTCCACGTGGAGGACGACGGCACGGCGCTGCTCTACATCGACCGCCACCTCGTCCATGAGGTGACGAGCGCGCAGGCCTACGAAGGGCTGCGCGCCGCGGGCCGCAAGCCCTGGCGCGTCGACTCCGTGATCGCGACCGCCGATCACAACACGCCGACCACGAACTGGGACGAAGGCATCGAGGGCGTGCGCGACCCGTTCGCGCGGCTCCAGATCCAGACCCTCGACGCCAACATGCGCGAGTTCGGCGCCAAGGTGTACTTCCCCTATCTCGACAAGCGCCAGGGGATCGTGCATGTCATCGGCCCCGAGCAGGGCGGCACGCTGCCGGGCATGACCGTCGTGTGCGGCGATTCGCACACCAGCACGCACGGCGCGTTCGGCTGCCTCGCCCACGGCATCGGTACCTCGGAAGTCGAGCATGTGCTCGCCACCCAATGCCTGGTGACGCGCAAGATGAAGAACATGCGCGTCAAGGTGGAAGGCCCGCTCGCGCGCGGCGTGACCGCCAAGGACGTGGTGCTTGCCATCATCGGGCGCATCGGCACGGCCGGCGGCACCGGCCATGCCATCGAATTCGCCGGCAGCACCATTCGCGCGCTGTCGATGGAAGGGCGCATGACCGTCTGCAACATGGCGATCGAAGCCGGTGCCCGGGCCGGCATGGTGGCCGTGGACGACACGACGATCGACTACCTGAAGGGCAGGCCGTTCGCGCCCAAAGGCGCCCAGTGGGACCGGGCCGTCGCCGCCTGGCGGACGCTGGCGAGCGACCCCGACGCGCGCTTCGACCGGGAGGTGACGCTCGATGCCCGCGCCATCAAGCCGCACGTCACCTGGGGTACCTCGCCCGAGATGGTGGCGGCGGTGGACGAGGCGGTGCCCGACCCGGAGCGCGAACAGGACGCCCAGCGGCGTGAGGGCATGGAGCGCGCGCTGCAGTACATGGGCCTCAAGCCGAGAACGCCGATCACCGACATCCGCATCGACAAGGTCTTCATCGGCTCGTGCACCAATTCGCGCATCGAAGACCTGCGCGCCGCCGCCGCGGTGGTGAAGGGCCGGCGCGTCGCCTCGAGCGTGCGCGCCGCGCTCGTCGTGCCCGGCTCGGGGCTGGTGAAGCAGCAGGCCGAGCGCGAGGGCCTCGATCGCGTGTTCCGCCAAGCCGGTTTCGACTGGCGCGAGCCCGGCTGCTCGATGTGCCTCGGCATGAATCCGGACCGGCTGGAGGCGGGCGAGCGCTGTGCCTCCACCTCGAACCGCAACTTCGAAGGCCGCCAGGGCGCCGGCGGGCGTACCCACCTCGTCAGCCCGGCGATGGCGGCGGCCGCCGCCATCGCCGGGCATTTCGTCGACATCCGGCGCTGGAGCTGAGCGATGGATAAGTTCACCGTGCACAACGGCCTGGTGATGCCGCTCGACCGCGCCAACGTCGATACGGACCAGATCATCCCGAAGCAGTACCTGTCCTCCATCAAGCGCACGGGCTTCGGCGAAGGCCTGTTCGGCGCGTGGCGCAGCGACCCGCAGTTCGTGTTGAACCAGCCGCGCTACCGGGGCGCGAGCATCCTGCTCGCGCGCAAGAACTTCGGCTGCGGCTCCTCGCGCGAGCATGCGCCCTGGGCGTTGATGGACTACGGCTTTCGCTGCGTCATCGCGCCCTCGTTCGCCGACATCTTCTTCAACAACTCGTTCAAGAACGGCTTCCTGCCCGTGGTGCTCTCGGAGGCGGAAGTCGATCGCCTGTTCCACGACTGCGCCGCGTTTCCCGGCTTCCGGCTGGTGGTGAACCTGGAGGAGCAGACCGTCTCGACCCCGGACGGCGCGCGCATCCTGCGCTTCGAGGTCGAGCCGTTTCGCCGGTATTGCCTGCTCAACGGGCTCGACGAGATCGGCCTCACGCTGCGCCACGCCGACAAGATCCGCGCGTTCGAGGCCCAGCACCGCGTCCGCCAGCCCTGGGCCTTCTGACGTGATCGTCGCGGTTCTGCCCGGCGACGGCATCGGCCCCGAGATCATCGCGCAGGCGTGCCGGGTGCTGGAGCGGCTCGAGCTGCCGCTCGAGCTGCAGGAAGCCCCGGTGGGCGGGGCCGGCTACGAGGCCGCCGGGGATCCGCTGCCGCCGAAGACGCTCGAGCTCGCGCGCGCAGCCGACGCCGTCCTGTTCGGCGCGGTCGGCGACCCTCGTTACGACGCCCTCGAGCGGGCCAAGCGGCCCGAGCAGGCGATCCTCGGGCTGCGCAAGGCGCTCGGCCTGTTCGCCAACCTGCGCCCGGCGCAGGTGCATCCGGAGCTTGCCGCCGCCTCGGCGCTCAAGGCGGACGTGGTGGCCGGGCTCGACATCCTCATCGTGCGCGAGCTCACCGGAGACATCTATTTCGGCGAGCCGCGCGGCATTCGCACCCGAGAGGGCGAGCGCGAGGGGTACGACACCATGCGCTACTGCGAGTCGGAGGTGCGGCGCATCGCCCGCGTAGGCTTCGAGGCGGCCCGCAAGCGGGCCCGGCGGCTGTGCTCGGTGGACAAGGCGAACGTGCTCGAGACCTCGCAGCTGTGGCGCGAGGTCGTGGCGGCCGAATCCAGTAACTACCCCGACGTCGAGCTCACGCACATGTACGTCGACAACTGCGCCATGCAGCTGGTGCGCCATCCGAAGCAATTCGACGTCATCGTGACGGGCAACCTGTTCGGCGACATCCTCTCGGACGAGGCCTCGATGCTCACCGGCTCGATCGGCATGCTGCCTTCGGCTTCGCTCGACGCGAGCGGCAAGGGGCTGTACGAGCCGATCCACGGCTCGGCACCGGACATCGCCGGCAAGGGGGTGGCGAACCCGCTCGCGGCGATCCTGTCCGCGGCGATGATGCTGCGCTATTCGCTCGGACGGCCGCAGGCCGCCGAACGCATCGAGCGCGCCGTGGCGCGCGTGCTTCGCGACGGGCTGCGCACTGCCGACATCTTCACGCCGGGGGCGCGCAAGGTCGGCACGGCGCAAATGGGCGACGCCGTGGTGGCGGCGCTTTAGGGGCGACCAATGTTAACGATGGGTATCGTCGGATGGCGCGGAATGGTCGGATCCGTGCTGGTGCAGCGCATGCGCGAGGAGCGCGATTTCGATCACGTCGAGCCGCTGTTCTTTTCGACCAGCCAGGCGGGCGGCGCCGGGCCCGAGATCGGCCGCCCGGTCGAGCGCGTGGGCAACGCGATGGACGTGCAGGCGCTGAAGAAGCTTCCGGTCATCGTTTCCTGCCAGGGCGGCGACTACACCAACGCGGTCTATCCGAAGCTGCGCGAGTCGGGCTGGAAGGGCTACTGGATCGACGCGGCGAGCGCGCTGCGCATGAAGGACGACGCGGTCATCATCCTCGACCCGGTGAACGGGCCGCTCATCGAGCGCTCGCTCGACGCGGGCGCGCGCGATTTCATCGGCGGCAACTGCACCGTGAGCCTCATGCTGATGGCGATGGCCGGCCTTCTCGAGCGCGGGGAAGTGCAGTGGATGACCAGCATGACCTACCAGGCCGCCTCGGGAGCCGGCGCGGCCAACATGCGCGAGCTGGTGGCGCAGATGGCGGCGATCGGCGAGCGCGCGCGACCGCTGCTGGACGATCCCGCTTGCGGCATCCTCGAGATCGACCGCGCGGTGGCCGACGCGATGCGCTCGCCGGGCCTGCCGAAGGAGAACTTCGGCCAGGCGCTCGCAGCCAACCTGCTGCCGTGGATCGACAAGGACCTCGGCAACGGGCAGAGCCGCGAAGAGTGGAAAGGGCAGGCGGAAACGAACAAGATCCTCGGGCGCCGCGGCGCCGACGCCATCGCCGTGGATGGCGTTTGCGTGCGCATCGGCGCCATGCGCTGCCACAGCCAGGCGCTGACGATCAAGCTGCGCCGTGCGCTGCCGCTCGACGAGATCGAGGGCATGCTCGCCGAGGCGAACGACTGGATCAAAGTCGTGCCGAACCGGCGCGAGGAAACTCTGGCGGAGCTGACGCCGGCGGCGGTCAGCGGCAGGCTCTCCGTGCCAGTCGGCCGCCTGCGCAAGCTGCCCATGGGAGACGATTATCTTGCGGCGTTCACCGTGGGAGACCAGCTGCTGTGGGGGGCCGCGGAGCCGCTGCGGCGGATGGTCCGAATCCTTCTCGATTCAGGGGTGAAGCCGTAACTGGTGAAGATGATTTCTCAATTTGCAGCCGTAAGGCCATGATGTTAAGGTAGTTGGTCCAGCCAAGAAGACCTACAGGCGGGGGAACTGTGAGCAAAATCAGCATTGGGATCGTCGCAGCGGCCTTGTCGCTCGCGACGCCGTTCTTGGCCCATGCCGCAGGGCTCGGCCGTTTGACCGTTTTTTCGCCGCTAGGGCAACCCCTTAACGCGGAAATCGAGATCGTCTCGCTACAACCCGGCGAAGAGGACAGCCTCACCGTCCGGCCCGCGCCCATAGAAGCCTTCCGCAATGCCGGCATCGAACCGAGCCCGGCGCTGCTCGGAATGCGCTTCACCATCGTCCGGCGCGATGGCCGGCCCGTCATCAGGGTCACCTCGCCGAATCCGGTGAACGAGCCGTTTCTCGACCTGCTGGTCGAGCTGCAGTGGAACAACGGTCGTCTGGTTCGCGAGTACGCCGTCCTCTTGGATCCTCCTGAGTACAAGGCGCCCCAGGCGATCGCCGCGGCCCCGTCCAGGCCGCCGGCCCCCGAAGCGAAGCCGTTGCCTCCCGTGGCGGTGAAGCCCGATCCGAAGCCCGCGCCAGCCCCCGCTCCGGCCGCTGCGCCCCACCAAGATCCCGCCCCGGCCGTGGTGACCGAGGCGCGTGTCCCGCCGGGCGCCGAGGCCCAGCATGAGGTGAAGCCGGGAGAAACGCTCGGCGGCATTGCGCGCGCCCATCTCACCCCCGGGGTCTCGCTCAACCAGATGTTGATGGCGCTCTACCGTGCCAACCAGGACGCCTTCCTGCGCGACAACATCAACCTCGTGCGCGCCGGGCGCATCCTCAACGTGCCGCCCATGGATGACATTGCCGCGCTCGATGCGGAGGAAGCGAACCGGTTGGTGCAGGCGCACCGCGGCCAGTTCGACGAGTACCGTACGCGGCTCGCGGCTGCCCCGGCGCGCGCGGACTCGGTGCCCGGGCAGCAGGCGGTGGCGGGCACCATTCAGCCCCAGGCGGCGCCCGCTCCAACGGCCTCCCAGGACCAGCTTCGCCTGGCGCAGGCCGATCCGGCCAAAGCGGGCAGCACCCAACTCGCCGCCGCGCAGGGCGACGACGCGGTCGCTCGCGAGCGGGCCCTCAAGGAGGCGCAGTCGCGCGTCGCGGACCTGGAGAAAAATGTCGCAGATCTCCAGAAGCTGCTCCAGCTCAAGAATGAGCAGCTGGCGGCGCTCGAGCGACAAGCCGCGGGCAAATTCGCCCAGGCGCCGGCAACGCCCGTCGCCCCGGCGGCGCAGGCTCCTGCCGCGCCGGCGGAGCAGGCCCCCGCTGCGCCGGCGGCGCAGGCCGCGGCAACGCCGGCGCAGCAGGCGCCGGCGACCCAGTCTGCGCAGCCGGCGGCTCCGGCGGCACCGGCCGCGCCGGCAACCAAGCAGGCAGAGCCGACGAAAGCCAAGGCGGCGCCGCCGCCACCGCCGCCGCCGCCGAGCCTCATGGACGAAATTCTCGAGAACCCCATCGCGCTCGGGGGCCTTGCCCTGATCGTGGTGCTGCTCGTGGGCGCCCTCGTTCTTCGGCGCCGCCGAGCGGCGCCGAAAACATTCCAGGAGGGCCTAGCCCCTGGTGCCGCGGCCGCGACCGCGGCTACGGCCGCCAAGGAGGGTCCGGACGCCGCCCCCGCGGCGGCGGCGAGCCCGGCGGCTGCCAGTGCGACAGGCGAGGAAGTCGACCCCATCGCAGAAGCCGACGTCTACATGGCCTACGGGCGTGATGCGCAGGCCGAGGAAATCTTGAAAGAGGCGCTGCAGAAGGATCCGGACCGGCCGGCGCTGCATGCGAAGCTGCTCGAAATCCATGCCAAGCGGCGCGACACACGGGCGTTCGAGCAGACGGCCACGAAGCTGCAGCGGCTTACCAACGGTAGCGGGCCGGAGTGGGAAAAGGCAGCCGCGCTGGGAAGGTCGCTCGATTCCGGCAATGCGCTGTATGGCGGCGCGGCCGGCGCGGCGGCGGCGGCCGCCGCACCGGTGCTGGCGACTTCCGCCCCGACGCTGGATTTCGACCTGGGCGGCGCCACCTCGCCGTCAACCCCCTCCGTGGACCTCGATCTTGGCGCAGCCACCACGCCGCCGCGCGAGCCGGAGAAGGAAAAGAGCGACTTCACGCCGGAAGGCACGCTCATCATGGACACGACCACGGCCGAGGCGACCGTCACGAACATCGACTTCGACCTGAACCTCGGGACCGAGGAACCCGCCAAGCCGGCGGCGGCGAAAGCCGAGCCTGTGCCGGCGAAACCGGAAACGGGCGCGGGGCTGGACTTCGACCTCAATCTGGATCTGGGGATGGATGCGCCCCCGGCGCCGACCCGTGCCGCGGCGCCGCTCGATCTGTCGACCATCGACCTCGACCTCGGCTCGGCCGGCGAGCCCAGTGCCGCGGGGGGCGGCGTCGGCGCCAGCGACGACCCCAAGTGGCAGGAGGTCGCCACCAAGCTCGACCTCGCCAAGGCCTACGAGGAGATGGGCGACAAGGACGGCGCCCGCGAGTTGCTCGCCGAGGTGATGAAGGACGGCGACGCCACCCAGAAAGGCCAGGCCGAGCTGCTGCTCACCAAGCTGTGAGAATTCGGGGCGAGCCCCCGGATTCCAATGCAACGCATCGCGCTTGGCCTCGAGTATGACGGCAGCCGTTTCCTCGGCTGGCAGACGCAGGCCGGGGGGGGCGCGGTGCAGGATGCCGTGCAGGAGGCCCTCACGGTCATTGCCGGCGCGCCGGTCAGCGTGACGGCCGCCGGGCGCACCGACCGCGGTGTGCATGCGCGCGAGCAGGTCGTGCACTTCGACGCGGCGGCGACCCGCCCGGCTTCAGCCTGGGTGCGGGGCACCAACGCGGTGCTGCCCGATGCGGTGGCGGTGCTCTGGTCGCAGCCGGTGGACCCTTCGTTCCACGCCCGCTTCAGCGCGCGCTCGCGCACCTATCGGTATGTGCTCCTCAACCGGCCGGTGCGTCCGGCGCTCGCGGCAGGCCGCGTGGGCTGGTTCCATCGGCCGCTCGACGTCGCGCGCATGCGCGAGGCCGGCGGATGCTTGGTCGGCGAGCACGACTTCTCCGCATTCCGCTCCGCCGAATGCCAGGCAAAGACGCCCGTGCGCACGCTCTACGCGCTCGAAATCCAATCCCAGGGGGAGCGCATCGACTTCGTGCTGCGGGCCAACGCGTTCCTGCACCACATGGTCCGCAATGTGGTGGGCGCCCTGATCGCCGTGGGCAAAGGCGGCCGGCCGCCGCTGTGGGTGGGCGAGTTGCTCCAATCCCGCGATCGGCGGCGCGGCGCCCCGACGTTCGGGCCCGAAGGCCTGTATCTTGAGAAAATCGAGTACGACGGCAAATGGCAACTTCCCGCATGAGGACGCGCGTCAAGATCTGCGGCATTACGCGAGCCCAGGACGCCGGCGCGGCGGCCGAGGCGGGCGCCGATGCCATCGGGCTGGTTTTCTATCCGCCCAGTCCCCGCTACCTGTCGACGGAGCGGGCGGTGGAGATCCGCGACGCCTTGCCGCCGTTCGTGCAGACCGTGGCGCTGTTCGTCAATCCGGACGCCGCGCAGGTTGCCCAGGTGATCGGCCGGTTGCGCCCGTCGCTGCTGCAGTTCCACGGCGAGGAGACGCCGCAGTTCTGCGCCCAGTTCGGCACGCCGTACGTGAAGGCCTGCCGCGTGCGCAGCGGCCAGTCGCGCGAGGCCGATTTGCTAGAATACCTGCGCCCTTTCTCGCGCGCCGCGGCGTGGCTTCTTGACAGCCACGTCGCGGAATATGGCGGCATCGGCGAGAGCTTCGATTGGTCGCTGGTGCCGGCCTCGCGGGAGCGGCCCCTCATTCTGTCCGGAGGGCTTTCGCGCGAGAATGTCGCCGAGGCCATTCGCCGCGTGCGGCCCTGGGGCGTCGACGTATCGAGCGGCGTGGAATCGGCGAAGGGCGTCAAGGACCCCGCCCGGATCGCCGCCTTCATCGCAGAGGTCAGAAATGCAGATGTATGACTTGCCCGATGCCGGCGGCCACTTCGGGCCCTACGGCGGGGTGTTCGTCGCCGAGACCCTCACCGCGGCGCTCGAGGAGCTGCGCCTCGCCTACGAGCGCGCGCGGACCGATGCGGCGTTCCAGGCCGAGTTCCGGCATGAGCTCAAGCATTACGTGGGCCGGCCAAGCCCCATCTATCATGCGCGCAGGCTCTCCGAGCGCTGCGGCGGGGCCCAGATCTACATCAAGCGCGAAGACCTCAATCACACCGGCGCCCACAAGATCAACAACACCATCGGGCAGGCGCTGCTCGCGCGCAGCATGGGCAAGCCCCGGGTCATCGCCGAAACGGGGGCCGGCATGCACGGCGTCGCCGCGGCCACCGTCGCCGCCCGCTATGGCATGGAATGCGTCGTGTACATGGGCTCGGAGGATGTGAAACGCCAATCGGCGAACGTGTACCGGATGAGGCTGCTCGGCGCCCGGGTGGTGCCCGTCGAGTCGGGCTCGCGCACGCTGAAGGATGCGCTCAACGAGGCGATGCGCGACTGGGTGTCGAACGTCGAGAGCACCTTCTACATCATCGGCACCGTGGCCGGCCCGCATCCTTATCCGATGATGGTGCGCGACTTCCAATCGGTGATCGGCGAGGAATGCATCGCGCAGATGGAAAGCCAGGCCGGGCGCCAGCCCGACGCCGTGATCGCCTGCGTCGGCGGCGGCTCCAATGCCATGGGAATTTTCTATCCCTATATTCCCCATGCCGCGGTGCGCTTGATCGGCGTCGAGGCGGCGGGCGAGGGCCTCGCCAGCGGCCGCCACGCGGCGTCGCTCTGCGCGGGCAAGCCCGGCGTGCTGCATGGGAACCGGACCTACCTGCTGCAGGATGCCAACGGCCAGATCACCGAGACCCATTCGATCTCGGCGGGCCTGGACTATCCGGGCGTGGGTCCGGAGCACGCCTGGCTCAAGGACGCGGGCCGCGCGCAGTACGTCGCGATCGACGACAGCCAGGCGCTGGAGGCCTTCCACGCGCTGTGCCGGCTGGAGGGCATCATTCCGGCGCTCGAATCGGCGCATGCGGTCGCGCAGGCAATGCGCATGGCCCCACAGATGCCGAAGGACGCAATCCTGCTCGTCAACCTCTCCGGCCGCGGCGACAAGGACATGCACACCGTCGCCGAGCGCTCGGGTCTGGCGCTCTGATGTCCCGCATCGGGTCGCGGTTCCAGGCGCTAGCCCGCGCCCGGCGCAAGGCCCTCATCCCCTACATTACCGCCGGAGATCCGGACCCCGCGCTCACCGTGCCGTTGATGCGTGCGCTGGTGCAAGGCGGCGCCGACATCGTCGAGCTGGGCGTCCCGTTCTCCGACCCGATGGCCGACGGCCCGGTGATCCAGCGCGCCGGCGAGCGCGCCCTGAAGCATGGCGTGGGGCTCGCCGACGTGCTGCGCATGGTGCGCGAATTCCGGGGGGGCGACGGGGATACCCCGGTGGTGCTCATGGGCTACGCCAACCCCGTCGAGGCGATGGGCGCCGGGCGGTTCATCGAGGCCGCGCAGGCGGCGGGCGTGGACGGGGTGATCATCGTCGACTATCCCCCCGAGGAATGCGAAGCGTTCGCCGCCGCGGCGCGGAAGGCGGGGATCGACCCGATCTTTCTGCTGGCCCCCACGTCGACGGACCGCCGGATCGAACAGGTCGCGAAGGTCGGCAGCGGCTACCTCTACTACGTGTCGCTGCGCGGCGTGACGGGCGCAGCGAACCTGGACTTCGACGAGGTCGCCGCGCGCATCCCGCGCATCCGGGCCGCTACGCGCCTGCCCATCGGCGTAGGGTTCGGCATCCGCGATGCCGAGACGGCGAGGCGCGTGGCCCAGACCGCCGATGCGGTGGTGATCGGCAGCCGCCTCATCCAGGAGATGGAAACGGCGGGACCGCAGCACGCCGTCTTGCGCGCGCGGGAATGGCTGCGGCCGATCCGAGAGGCCCTCGACCGGGAATCGACGAGGTGACGCCATGAGCTGGCTGCAGAAGCTGCTGCCGCCGAAGATCCAGCGCAGCGGCAACGCCGCGCGCAAGACCGTGCCCGAGGGACTGTGGACGAAGTGCGCCGCCTGCGACGCGGTGCTCTACAGCACCGACCTCGAGAAGAATCTCAACGTATGCCCCAAGTGCGGCCACCACGAGCGCCTCGGCGCACGCCCGCGCCTGGACGCGCTGCTCGACGCCGACGGGCGCTTCGAGATCGGCGCCGAGGTTCTGCCGGTCGACACGCTCAAGTTCAAGGACTCTCGCCGCTACCCCGAGCGCCTGGCCGAAGCGCAGGAGCAGACCGCGGAATCCGACGCCCTCGTCGTGATGCAAGGCTCCATCAAGTCCCTCGGCGTGGTCTGCGCCGCCTTCGAGTTCGACTTCATGGGCGGCTCCATGGGCTCGGTGGTAGGCGAGCGCTTCGTGCGCGGCGTGCGCGTGGCGATCGAGCAGAAGCTGCCGTTCGTGTGCGTCACCGCGTCGGGCGGCGCCCGCATGCAGGAGGGGCTGCTGTCGCTCGCGCAGATGGCCAAAACGACCGCGGCGCTGAGCGACCTTGCCGAGCGGCGCCTGCCCTTCGTGTCGGTGCTATCGGATCCGACGATGGGCGGCGTCTCGGCCAGCTTTGCCATGATCGGCGACGTGGTGATCGCCGAGCCGAAGGCGCTGATCGGCTTTGCCGGCCCGCGCGTCATCGAGCAGACGGTGCGCCAGAAGCTGCCGGAACGCTTCCAGCGCGCCGAATTCCTGCTCGAGAAAGGCGCGATCGACATGATCGTCGACCGCCGCCAGCTGCGCGACAAGCTGCATGCCCTGCTGAGCCTGCTGCAAGGACTGCCCGCCGACAGCACCGCGTGACGCTGCTCGCCGAGGTGGTTCGCACGTCGACGCAGGTCGCCGGCACCGGGAGCCGGCTCGCCAAGGTCCGCCTCCTTGCCGAGCGCCTGCGCACGCTTCCCCGGCACGAAATCGCCATTGCCATCGGCTGCCTGAGCGGAGAGCCGCGCCAGGGAAAGCTCGCGCTGGGCCTAGCCGCGCTCGCCGCGGCGGCCGGCACGCCCGCCGCGGCGCCGAGCCTCACGCTGGCGGAGGTGGATGCGGCCTTCGAGGCGATCAAGGCTTCCCGCGGCAAGGGCGCTGCAGGCGAACGCGCCGCCCGGCTGCGCGCGCTCTTCGGCCGGGCCACCGCCCCGGAGCAGGATTTTCTCGCGCGGCTGATCGCAGGTGAGCTGCGCCAGGGCGCGCTGGAAGGCATCATGCTCGATGCCGTGGCCGCCGCCGCCGGCTTGCCGGCCGCCGACGTGCGCCGCGCCGCGACGGTGGCGGGCGCCGTGGCGCCGGTGGCAGTGGCGGCGCTCTCCGGGGGGGCGAGCGCGCTGCTCGCGTTCGCCGTGCGTCCGCTGCAGCCGGTGATGCCGATGCTCGCCCAGCCCGCGGAGGACGTCGCCGAAGCGCTCGCGCAGCTGGGCACGGCACTCTTCGAATGGAAGCTCGACGGCGCCCGCGTGCAGGCGCACAAGCAGGGCGCCGAGGTGCGCGTCTACACGCGAAGCCTGCACGAGGTCACGGCGGCGGTCCCCGAGATCGTGGCCGCCGTTCGCGGCGCGGCCGCCGAGTCGCTGATCGTGGACGGCGAGGCGATCGCGCTGCGCGCCGACGCCAGACCGCAGCCCTTCCAGCTCACGATGCGCCGCTTCGGCCGCAAGGCCGACAGCGAGCGGCTGCGCGGCGAGCTGCCGCTATCGGTGTTCTTCTTCGATTGCCTGTACCGTGACGGCGAGACGCTGCTCGACGCCGGGACCGCGGCGCGCCGGCGCCATCTGGAAGCGGTCCTGGAGGGGCGGCTGCTTACGCCGTCGCTCGTCACGGCCGATCCCGCGCAGGCCGCGGCATTCTACGACGCAGCGCTCGCCCGAGGCCACGAAGGCGTCATGGCGAAGGCGCTCGACGCGGTGTACGAGGCCGGGCGGCGCGGCGCCGGCTGGCTCAAGCTCAAGCGCGCCCACACGCTCGACCTCGTGGTGCTCGCGGCGGAGTGGGGCAACGGCCGCCGGCGCGGCTGGCTCTCCAACCTGCACCTGGGGGCGCGCGACGACCAAGGCGGCTACGTCATGCTCGGCAAGACGTTCAAGGGGCTGAGCGACGAGACGCTCGCCTGGCAGACCCGCAACTTCCTTGCGCTGGAGACGGGTCGCGAGGGGGCCGTGGTGCGCCTGCGCCCCGAGGTGGTGGTGGAAATCGCGTTCAACGACTTGCAGGAAAGCCCGCAGTACCCCGGCGGCATGGCGCTGCGCTTTGCGCGCGTAAAGCGCTACCGGCCCGACAAGCGGCCGCAGGAGGCGGACACGATCGACACCGTGCGGCGCATCTTCGAAGGACAACGCCGGTGAGGACGCTCGCCGAATGGCTCGCCCATATCGAGCGGCAGCATCCGGCGCCGATCGCGCTGGGGCTCGATCGCGTCGCGGCGGTCCTGCGCCGTCTTCAGGTGGCGATCGCCGTTCCCGTCATCACGGTGGGCGGGACGAACGGCAAGGGATCGACCTGCGCGATGCTCGAGTCGATCCTGCGCTGCGGCGGGTACCGCACCGGGCTCTACACCTCGCCGCATCTGCTGCGCTACAACGAGCGGGTGCGCGTGGCCGGCGCCGAGGCGAGTGACGAGGCCCTATGCGACGCATTCGCCGCGGTGGAGGCGGCGCGCGGCGAAACGCCGCTCACCTACTTCGAGTTCGGCACGCTGGCGGCGCTGCGCCACTTCGCCGCTTCGCGGCTGGATGCGGCCGTGCTGGAAGTGGGCCTCGGCGGCCGCCTGGACGCCGTCAACGTGGTCGATCCCGATTGCGCCGTGCTGACGAGCGTCGACCTCGACCACCAGAATTACCTCGGTCCGACGCGCGAGGACATCGGGCGCGAGAAAGCGGGCATTTTCCGCCCGGGGCGGCCCGCGGTCATCGCCGAGCCCGATCCGCCCGCGTCGGTTCTCGGTGCGACCGGCGTGCACCTGCGCCTCGGGCGCGACTTCGGCTACGCGGACGAGGGCACGCAGTGGCTCTATTGGGGCCCCGGCGGCAAGCGCGGCGGCCTCGCCCCTCCGGCGCTGCGCGGCCGGGTTCAGCTGCGCAACGCTGCCGCGGCGCTGTGCACGCTGGATGTCCTGCGCGCGGCGCTGCCGGTGGCGATGCAGGAGGTGCGCCGCGGGCTCGCCGAGGTCGCGCTCCCGGGCCGCTTTCAGGTGCTGCCCGGCCGGCCGCAGGTCATTCTGGATGTCGCCCACAACCCGGAGGCCGCCCGGATCCTTGCGGCAAACCTCGCCCAGGCGGGCTTCGCGCCGCAGACGATCGCCGTTTGCGGGATGCTGCGCGACAAGGATATCGGCGCGGTCGTGAGCACGCTCGCGCCCCGCATCACGCGCTGGCATCTCGCTTCGCTGAGCGGCCCGCGCGCCGCTACGGCCGACGAGCTCGCAGCGCACGTGCCGGGCGCAGCGCAGCGCTTCGCAACGCCCAGCGACGCCTTCGCGGCGGCGCGAAGCGTCGCGGGCGAGGGTGATAAGATCGTCGTGTTCGGTTCCTTTCTCACCGTCGCGGAAGTGATGGGATGGCTCAACAACAACAAGACATCGATGCGCTGAAGCGCCGGGGCCGAAGGCGGCTGGTCGGCGCCGTGGCGCTGGTGCTGCTCGCCATCATCGTTCTGCCGATGGTGTTCGACCAGGAGCCGCGCTCGCCGACGCCCGCGGTGAGCATCCGCATTCCGGGCGAGGACGAGACGCCCTTCAAGCCGAAGCCGAAGGCGACCGTCGTCGAATCGCAGGCGCCCCCCGTGGCGCAAAGTCCGGAGAAGAAGCCCGCTCCGAGCGAGGCGCAGTACGTGGTCCCCGTCGGCGCCTTCGCCAATCCGGACCCGGTGCTCGCCAAGCTTGCCGGAGCGAAGATCCCGTACTACACCGAGGCCGCGCAGGGCAAGCTGACCCGGGTGCGCGCCGGCCCCTTCGCCAGCCGCGAGGCGGCCGAAAGTGTGGCGAAGAAGCTGAAGGGACTCGGGCTGGAGCCGGGCACGGTCACCACGCGCTCGGGATGACCTGGCTCGATTACGCCGTGCTCGGCTCCAGCCCGAGTCCCTTCAGCTTCTTCGCCACACTTTCGGCCGCCTCGCGGCTGGCGAAGGGGCCGGCGCGCACCCGGGTCAGCTTGCCCTGCGCGGCCTCGG
>DATLGR010000470.1:0-23433 GCA_035540415.1 Burkholderiales bacterium
GGCCGCACGTCGGTGGCGCGCATGCTGCCGGAGACGTCCATCGCCAGCACGATGGTCTCGTAGCGGGCGGGCAGCGTCATCACGCTCGCGGGCCGCGCCACGGCAAGCAGCAGAATTGCCGCGGCCAGCAGGAACAGCAACGGCGGCACATGTCGGCGCAGCCGCTGGCGGCCGCTGAGCGCCTCGCGCACCAGGGAGAGATTCGCGTAGCGCAACGCCGCCTTGCGCTTGCGCTGGAGGGTCCAGACGTAGAGCCCGATCAGGACCGGCACGCCGAGCGAAAGCCAGAGCAGCTCGGGCCACAGGAACGTCATCGATGGTGCCTCCCTTGCAACGCCGCTGGTGCAGTAAGGTGGACCATCGATCCGCCGCGCGGTTCCGTGGCGGAGAGAGAGGGATTCGAACCCTCGATACGCTTTCACGTATACACGCTTTCCAAGCGTGCGCCTTAAGCCGCTCGGCCATCTCTCCGGCAGGAGGGATTCTAGCGCGACAGGAGCCCGCGGATGCGCTCGAGGAGCTCGCGATTGGAAAAGGGCTTCATCACGTAGAGATCGGCGCCGGCCTCCATGCCGCGCTCCAGCTCGCGTGCGCCGCCGCGCGCCGAGAGCATGATCACCTTGGTCCCGGCGAGCTCGGGCCGGGCGCGGAGGTGGCGGCAGACCTCGTAGCCGCTGCGCTGGGGCATCATGACGTCGAGCAGCACGAGCTCGGGGCGCTCGCGCTCCAGCTTGGCCACCGCTTCGTCGCCGTCGCGCGCCACGCTCACCTCGTAGCCGGCCTGGCGAAGCAGGAACTCCAGCGCCACCACGATGCTGGGCTCGTCATCGGCGATGAGGATCCTCACGTGGGCAGCGTGAAGGAGAAGCAGGCGCCGCGCCCCGGCACGCTCTCCACCCACATGCGCCCGCCGAAGTGCTCGACGATCTGCCGGCTGATGTGCAGCCCGAGCCCGCTGCCGCGCGTGCCGCCCGCAGCCGCCTCGCCCCCCTGGCGGAACTTGTCGAAGATGATCTTCTGGTCCGCCGGGTCGATCCCCGGACCGTTGTCGCGCACGTCGACGCGCATCCGCCCGGCCGTCTCGGAGACCGCGATGTCGATGCGCCCGCCGCCCGGATCGCAGAACTTCGCCGCGTTCGACAGCAGATTGAGCATCACCTGAATCATGCGGTCGACGTCCGCGCGCACGGTGCCGGCGCGCTCGGGCAGGCTCATGCTGACCCGGATGTTGCGCTCCTCGAACACCTGGCTCATGCCCGCGACGGTGTCGGCCACCACCTCGCGCAGGTCCACCGACGACTCGTGCCACTCGGCGCGGCCCGACTCGATCCGGGAAAGGTCCAGCACCTGGTTGATGAGCCGCGTGAGGCGCTCGGTCTCCTTGGTGATGATGCCCAGGAAGCGCTTGCGCTGGTCGAGCTCGACCTCGGGGTTGTCGAGCAGGATCTGGGTGAATGCGCGGATCGAGGTCAGCGGCGTGCGCAGCTCGTGGGTGACGGTGGAGACGAAGTCGTCCTTGAGCCGGTCGAGCTCGGTGAGGCGCTCGTTCGCCTCACGCAGCTCGGCGGTGGCGGCTTCCAGCTCGCGCGACTTCTGCTCCAGGCGATGGCTGTACACCACCACCTGCGAGGCCTCGTCCAGGATTTCGCGCACCTCCTCGATGCTGAGGGCCTCCTCCTTCACCACCGAGGCGATCATGACGCGCGCCGAGGCGGCGCCGATGGCGCCGGCGAGCTGCACCTCGGCGTGGTGCACCAGCGCGGCGTCGGCCTCCAGCGTGTCCTCGGGCCAGCGCAGGCCGCGGCCCGCGGCGTAGTCGCGAAACGAGCTCTCCGCGCCGGCGGCGCCCAGGAAGCGGGCGAGCATGTTGTACAGGTCCGGCACCGTGGCGGTGCCGCGCCAGAACCGCGCGCCGCGCGCCTCGCCGCCCTGCCGGAAGACGTCGACGAAGAGGCTCGCCTGACGCGCCTCGTCGGCGCCCGGCGAGGCGGCGAGCGAGACCGCGACGTAGGCGCCGATGTTGGCGATCATGCTCCAGATCATGGCGTGCGTGGTCTGGTCGAGGCCGGCGAGGCCGAACAGGGCGAGGGGCCGCAGGAGCTCGATGCCGAAGGGCCCGTTTTCCAGCAGGCCGAGCGGCAGCCAGCCGGAGCGTGCGAGGGCCGGGAGCAGCAGCGTGTAGAACCAGACGAGGAAGCCCGCCACCAGGCCGGCGATGGCGCCGCGGCGCGTGCCGCCCTTCCAGAAGATGCCGCCCAGCACCACGGGGGCGAACTGCGCGACCGCGGCGAACGAGATGAGGCCGATGGACACGAGCGCGTAGGCCTCGCCGGCGAGCTTGAAGTAAAGGTAGCCCAGCAGCAGGATGAGGACGATCGCCCCACGACGGATGGCGAGCAGCAGCCCGGTCAGGTCCGGCTGCTCCTTGAGGCGCAGCGCCCGCATGCGCAGGAGCACCGGCATCACCAGGTCGTTGCAGACCATGGTGGACAGCGCGATGGTCTCCACGATCACCATCCCGGTGGCGGCCGACAGACCGCCGATGAACACCAGCAGCGCGAGCAGCTCCTGGCGCTCGGCCATCGGCAGCGTGAGCACGAAGGTGTCCGCGTCCACGCCCTCGGGAAAGCGCAGCAGGCCGCCGAAGGCGAGCGGCAGCACGAAGACGTTGATGGCGAGCATGTACAGCGGGAACAGCCAGATCGCCTTGTTGAGGTGCCGCTCGTCCAGGTTCTCCACCACCGTGACCTGGAACTGGCGCGGCAGGAACATGATGGCCATCATCGACAGGATGGTGAGCCACACCCAGCTCGCATACCCCCCCGCCACGCCCTCGAGCGGCGTCATCATGGCGGCGAGCTTGGGATCGGCCGCGGCACGCGAGAAGATGTCGCCGAAGCCGTTGTACATGCCGAACGTGACGAAGGCGCCGACCGCGAGGAACGCGAGGAGCTTCACCAGCGACTCGAAGGCGATGGCGGTCACCATGCCCTGGTGGTGCTCCGCGGCGTCGAGGTGGCGGGTGCCGAAGGCGATGGTGAAGGCCGCGAGGATGAGCGCGATCCAGAACGCCGTGTCCCCGAACACGGTGAAGTGCGCCGCCGGCACCGGCATGGTGATCTCGGGGTATTGCACCAGGATGGCGTAGCTGCTCGCGATCGCCTTCAGCTGCAGCGAGATGTAGGGCACAATGCCGATCACGGCGATCACCGTCACCAGCCCCGCGAGGCCGGCGCTCTTGCCGTAGCGGGAGCCGACGAAGTCGGCGAGCGAGGTGATGCGGTTCTGCTTGGAGATGCGCAGGATCTTTCGCATCACCACCCACCACAGGGCGATCATCAGCGTGGGGCCGATGTAGATCGGCAGGAACCCCACGCCGTCGCTCGCCGCGCGCCCCACGCTGCCGTAGAAGGTCCAGGCCGTCGCGTACACCGCGAGCGACAGGCTGTAGACGTAGGCGTTGATGACCGGGCGTCCGGCGTCCGCGCGCTTGTCGGCGTAGAAGGCGATCGCGAAGAGCAGCCCGAGGTAGGCCGCCGCGGTGAGGATGATGACCGGGCCGTGCAGCATCCCGCCGCGGGCGCTAGCGCTCGGCGGTGAGCGCCATCAAGGCGATCAGCGCCGCCCAGGCGATGAAGATGTAGGCATAGAGCAGCGGCACGCCGAACAGCGTCGCCGGCACGTTGAAGAGCGCAAGGACGGGAAAATTGAACAGCAGCATGCCCAGCATGCACAGGCCGACGAACCGCTGGGCCTTGCGCTCTTCGCTCACATCGTCTGCTTCAGCTGCTCGAGGATCGCCGGGTTCTCGAGCGTGGAAACGTCCTGCTTGATCTCCTCGCCGCGAGCGATCGAGCGCAGCAGCCGTCGCATGATCTTGCCCGAGCGCGTCTTGGGCAGGTTGTCGCCGAAGCGGATGTCCTTCGGCTTGGCGATCGGGCCGATCTCCTTCGCCACCCAGTTCCTCAGCTCGTCGGCCACCGCTTTCGCCTCCGCGCCGCTCGGGCGCGAGCCTTTCAGAACCACGAAGGCGCAGATCGCCTCGCCGGTGAGCGCGTCCGGACGGCCGACCACCGCGGCTTCGGCGACCAGCGCCTTGTGCGCGACCAGCGCCGACTCGATCTCCATGGTGCCCAGGCGGTGGCCGGACACGTTCAGAACGTCGTCGATGCGCCCGACGATGCGGAAATACCCCTCCTCGTCCGTGCTCGCGCCATCGCCGGCGAGGTAGAGCTTGCCCTTGAACTCCTCCGGGAAATAGGTCTTGCGATAGCGCTCGGGATCGCCCCAGATCGTGCGCAGCATCGAGGGCCAGGGCCGCTTGATGACGAGGATGCCGCCCTTGCCCCGGCCCACCGGATGGCCGGTCTCGTCCACGATGTCGGCGAACACGCCCGGCAGGGGCAGCGTCGCCGAGCCCGGCTTGGTCGGCGTGGCCCCCGGCAGCGGCGAGATGAGATGGCCGCCGGTCTCCGTCTGCCACCACGTATCGACGATGGGGCAGCGGCCGCCGCCCACCGTCTCGTGATACCACATCCAGGCCTCCGGATTGATCGGCTCGCCGACCGTGCCGAGGATGCGCAGCGACGAGAGGTCGTAGCGCTTCGGCAGCTCGCCGCCCGCCTTGATGAGCGAGCGGATGGCCGTGGGCGCCGTGTAGAACACGCTCACCTTGTGATCCTGGATGATCTTCCAGAAGCGCCCGGCGTCCGGATAGGTGGGGACCCCCTCGAACATGACCTCGGTGGCGCCGACGGCGAGGGGGCCGTAGGCGATGTACGTATGGCCGGTCACCCAGCCCACGTCCGCCGTGCACCAGAAGACGTCCGAGGGCTTGTGGTCGAACACCCACTTCATGGTGAGCATGGCCCAAAGCAGGTAGCCCCCGGTGGAGTGCTGGATTCCCTTCGGCTTGCCCGTCGAGCCCGAGGTGTAGAGGATGAACAGCGGATGCTCCGCGTTGACCGCAGCGGGCTCGCAGGTGTCCGCCTGGCCGCGCACCGCTTCGTCCCACCACACATCGCGTCCCGCGCTCATCGGCACCGCGCTGCCGGTGCGCTTGTAGACGATGATGGTTTTCACCGCCTCGCAGCCGCCCATGCCGAGCGCCTCGTCGACCACCGGCTTCAGCGGGATCTCGCGCCCGCCGCGCAACTGGCCGTCGGCGGTGATGACGGCGATGGCGCCGGCGTCCACGATGCGTTCCTGCACGCTCTTGGCCGAGAAGCCGCCGAACACCACCGAATGCGTGGCCCCGATGCGCGCGCAGGCCTGCATGGCGACGACCACCTGGATCGACATCGGCATATAGACGATCACGCGGTCGCCGGCCCGGATGCCCCTGGCCTTGAGCGCGTTGGCGAAGCGGCAGACGGCGCGATGCAGCTCGGCGTAGGTGATCTTCGTCACCTTGCCGTCGTCGGCCTCGAAGATGATCGCGACCTTGTCCGGCTGGCTCTTCAGGTGCCGGTCGAGGCAGTTGGCAGAGGCGTTCAGCTCCCCGTCGTGGAACCAGCGGAAGAACGGCGCCTTCGATTCATCCAGGACCTGGGAGAACGGCTTCGTCCACAGCAGTGTTTCGCGCGCAAGGCGGCCCCAGAAGCCCTCGAAGTCGCGCTCGGCTTCCGCGACCAGCTTGCGGTAGGCCTCCATGCCGGAGATGTTGGCCTGCCGGGCGAGGTCGGGCGGCGGCGGAAAGACCCGGGATTCCTGCAGCACCGATTCGATCGTGGACGCCATGCTTGCTCCTCTCAAGGTGCGCGAATTCTCTGGAGGGCGACTTACACCGCCCTTACGACTACCGCGAGCAGCGCAATACAAGCATTAAAACAAGGGCCTGTAAAGACATCGGTATGCTAGAGTCTGTCCCCGCCCAGGACTCCCGAGCATGACGACGATCAAGCGCTCCGACCTCGTCCAGAGCGTCGCCGACGCCCTGCAATTCATTTCCTACTACCATCCGGCCGACTACCTGCGGGCGCTCGGCCGCGCCTACGAGCGCGAATCCTCGCCGGCGGCGAAGGACGCGATCGCGCAGATTCTCGCCAACTCGCGCCTCTGCGCCGAAGGGCACCGGCCGATCTGCCAGGACACCGGCATCGTCAACGTGTTCCTCAAGCTCGGGATGGGCGTGCGCTTTGATTTCACCGACAGCCTCGAGGAGGCCATCAACGAAGGCGTGCGCCGCGCCTACCTCGACCCGGACAACAAGCTGCGCGCCTCGGTTCTCGCCGACCCGGCTTTCTCCCGCCGCAATACGAGGGACAACACCCCGGCCGTGATCCACGTGCAGGTCGTGCCGGGTGAAACGCTGGAAGTCGACGTCGCGGCGAAGGGCGGCGGCTCGGAGGCAAAGTCGAAATTCGCCATGCTCAATCCGTCGGATTCCATCGTCGACTGGGTGCTGAAGACGGTGCCGACCATGGGCGCGGGCTGGTGCCCGCCCGGCATGCTCGGCATCGGCATCGGCGGCACGGCCGAGAAGGCCATGCTGATGGCGAAGGAATCGCTGATGGAGGCCATCGACATGGCCGAGCTCAAGGCGCGCGGCGCGCGCGACCCGCTGGAAGCATTGCGCATCGAGCTCTACGACAAGGTCAACGCGCTCGGCATCGGCGCGCAGGGGCTGGGTGGCCTCTCCACGGTGCTCGACGTCAAGATCCGCACGTATCCCACGCATGCCGCCAACCAGCCGGTGGCGATGATCCCCAACTGCGCCGCGACCCGGCATGCGCACTTCGTGCTCGACGGCTCCGGCCCGGCGGAGCTCCCCGCCCCGAAGCTCGCCGACTGGCCGGCGGTGAGCTGGACGCCGGAGGCAAGCTCGCGGCGCATCGACCTCGGGCGCCTCACCCGCGAGGAAGTGGCCGGCTGGAAGCCGGGCGAGCGGCTGCTGCTCACCGGCAAGATCCTCACCGGCCGCGACGCCGCGCACAAGCGCATCCAGGACATGCTCGGGCGCGGCGAGAAGCTGCCGGTGGACTTCACCAACCGCGTGATCTACTACGTCGGCCCGGTCGACCCCGTTCGAGACGAGGTGGTCGGCCCCGCCGGCCCGACCACCGCCACGCGCATGGACAAGTTCACCGACACCATGCTGGGGCGCACCGGGCTTCTTGCCATGATCGGCAAGGGCGAGCGCGGCCCCGCCGCCATCGACGCGATCCGGCGCCACCGCGCCGCCTACCTGATGGCCGTCGGGGGCGCTGCCTACCTCGTGGCCAAGGCGATCCGCCGCTCGCGCGTGGTCGCGTTCGAGGACCTCGGCATGGAAGCGATCTACGAGTTCGACGTCGAGGAGATGCCGGTCACCGTCGCGGTCGACGCGAACGGCACCTCGGTGCACAGCACCGGGCCGGCGGAGTGGGCGCGCAAAATCGTGGAGCTCAAACTGCCCGTCAGCGCCGCTTGACCGACTGGCGGGCCGTCTGGATCGTGTTCGCGGCCGGCCTCGCCGCGGGCGCTTACATGACCAAGGTGCCGCCGGCGCTGCCCGCGATGCGGGCGGAGCTCGGCGTGGGCCTGGTCCAGTCGGGCTTCATCCACACCGTGATGTATGCGATCGGCGCGGTAGCCGGGGTGTTCGGCGGGGCGGCGGCCGACCGCTTCGGGCAGAAGCGCTTCGCGCTGGCCGGGCTCGCGCTCCTGCTGACGGGGGGCGTGCTGGGTGCGCTCTCCTCCAGCTTCGGGCCGGTTCTGGTCTCGCGCTTTCTCGAGGGCCTCGGCTTCATGCTGCTCGCGGTGGCCGCCGCGCCGCTCATCGTGGCGGCCACGCAGCCGGTGGACCGGCCGACGGCGTTCTCCATCTGGAGCTGCTACATGCCCACCGGCGGGACGCTGATCCTGCTGGTCGCGCCCCTTGCGCTCGGCACCCTCGGCTGGCGCAGCCTGTGGCTCGGGCTGGCCGCCTATACCGCCTTGTGCATCGTGCTCGTCGCTCGGTGGGTCCCCACGCCGGCCTTCGGCGGCCGCATCGGATCGGCGCGCCTGCTGCGCGAATCGCTCGTGCGACCGGGCCTCCTCCTGCTGTGCGTGGCTTTCATCTGCTACGCCGGCCAGTGGATCTCGGTGATGACCTGGCTGCCGACGTTCCTCGTGGGCGAGCGCGCCGCAGGCCCCGCGGCCGCGTCCCTCCTCACCGCGGCATTCGTGGCGATCAACATCCCCGGCAACCTGCTGGGGGGATGGCTGCTCAAGAGAAGAGTTCCGCGGTGGGCCGTCATGGCGGCAGGCGCCACCGCCATGGGCATCTGTGCGACCGGGCTGCTCGCGCCGCAGTCTCCCGACGCGCTGCGCTTCCTCTGCCTGCTCGCCTTCTCGCTGCTCGGCGGGCTCGTGCCCGGAAGCGTGTTCTCCGGCGCCGCTGCGCACGCGAAGAGCGCGCAGCATGTCGGAACCGCCAACGGCATGGTGATGCAGGCTTCGCACCTGTCGCAGTTCGTCGTGCCGATCGTCATCGCCTGGGTGGCGACGCGGTTGGGCGGCTGGAGCGCCAGCCTCGGGGTCATGCTCGCGCTCTCCGCGATCGGCGTCGCGGCGGGGCTGGCGGTGCGCGGCTACGAGCGTAAACTCTGAGCATGCCGGACATCCATATCTGCGAAGTCGGCCCGCGTGACGGGCTCCAGAACGCCAGGCATTTGATGGCGACCGACGCGAAAAAGGCCTGGGTGACCGCCCTGGCGGCCGCAGGCCTGCGCGAGATCGAGGTGGGCTCGTTCGTGCCGCCGAAGCTGATTCCCGCGATGGCCGACACCGGCGACATCGTGCGCCACGCGCGCTCGATCGCGGGCCTCAAGGTGGTGGCGCTCGCGCCGAACCTGAAAGGCTTCGAGCGCGCGCTGGAAGCGGGCGCGCACAAGGTCACCTTCCCCGTCTCGGCGAGCCGCCTTCACAGCGAGTCGAACGTTCGCATGACACCCGACGCGATGGTCGACGAGGTGCGTCGCTGCGCCGCGCATCCGCACCCCGGCGTGGAGATCGAAGGCGCCGTGTCGACCGCGTTCGGCTGCACCCTGCAGGGCGCGGTGCCCGAGGAAGAGGTGGTGCGCATCGCCGCCCGCCTGGCGGAGTTCTGCGATTGCGTGGCGCTTGCCGACACCGTCGGCTATGCCAACCCGGCGCAAGTGAAGAGGCTTTTCCGCAAGGTGAGGCAAGCCGTCGGCGACAAGCTCGAGGCGGCGCACCTGCACAACACGCGCGGGCTCGGGCTTGCCAATGCGCTCGCCGCTTACGAGGAAGGCGTGCGCCACTTCGACAGCTCGATGGGCGGCCTCGGCGGGTGCCCGTTCGCCCCCGGCGCCAGCGGTAACGTCATCACCGAGGACCTCGTCTTCATGTTCGAGGCCATGGGGCTGGACACCGGCGTAGACCTGGAGAAGCTGTTCCGGGCGCGCGAGCTCCTGGTACGGGCGCTGCCGCAGGAGCCCATCTACGGCCACACCCCGCTCGCCGGGCTGCCCAAGGGGTTCGCCGCGCATGCCTGAGAGCACGCTCCTCGTCGAGCGAGAAGGCGCGGTCGCCACGCTCACGCTGAACCGGCCGCGCGCGCTCAACGCGCTCGACCTGGAGCTTACCCGCGCTCTGCGCGAGTCCGTATTCGCGGTCGAGCACGACGCCGAGGTGCGCTCCGTCGTCATCCGGGGCGGCGAGCATTTCATGGCAGGGGGCGACCTCAAGTGGTTCCAGGAGACGGTGAACGCCACGCCGCCGGCGCGCGTGCGCGCCGAGTTCGAGAGCTTCATCCACCAGGTGCACGCCGTGATCGTCAGCCTGCGCCGCATGCCCAAGCCGGTGCTCGCCAGCGTGCGCGGAGCGGCGGCGGGCTTCGGCATGAGCCTCGTCATGGCCTGCGACCTCGCCCTCGCCGCCGACAATGCGTACTTCACCCTCGCCTACACGGGCATCGGCGTGAGCCCCGACGGCGGTTCCACCTTCTCGCTTCCCCGGCTCGTCGGCAGCCGCCGGGCCCTGGAGATCGCCCTCCTCGGCGAGCGCCTGGATGCCGCCACGGCCGAGCGCCTCGGGCTCGTGAACCGCGTGGTTCCCGCAGCCGCGCTCGATACCGAGACCGCGAAGCTCGCCGCACGCCTCGCGGCCGGCCCCACCGCCGTCTACGGCCGCACCAAGGCGCTCCTCAATGCCGCGCCGCACTCGACGCTCGAAGCGCAGCTGCAGCGCGAGGCCGAAAGTTTCGCGCAAAGCGCGTCGGAGCCCGACTTCCGCGAGGGGCTGGCCGCCTTCATCGACAAGCGCAAGCCCCGCTTCCAGGGCCGCTAGCATGCTGCCGCTCTCCGGCGTGCGCGTGGTGGAGTTCGCCCACATGGTGATGGGGCCCTCCTGCGGCCTGGTGCTCGCCGACCTGGGCGCCGAGGTGATCAAGATCGAGCCCGTCCGGGGCGACAACACGCGCCGCCTCGAAGGCGCCGGCGCCGGCTTCTTCCCGGTCTTCAACCGCAACAAGAAAAGCCTTGCCGTCGATCTCCAGCAGGCCGCAGGCCGCGACCTCGTGCGACGGCTGCTCGCCCGGGCCGATGTCCTCACGGAGAACTTTCGCCCCGGCGCGCTCGACAAATTGGGCTTCTCCTACGAGCGCCTGCGCGAGGCCAATCCCCGCCTAGTGTACTGCTCGCTGAAGGGCTTCCTCAGGGGGCCTTACGACCACCGGCCGGCGCTCGACGAGGTTACCCAGATGATGGGCGGGCTCGCCTACATGACGGGGCTGCCCGAGCGGCCATTGCGCGCCGGCTCGTCGGTGGTCGACATCATGGGCGGGACCTTTGCCGCGGTCGCCATCCTCGCCGCATTGCGCGAGCGGGAAGCGACCGGGCGCGGCAAGCAGGTCACCAGCGCCTTGTTCGAGTGCACGGCGCTGCTCGTGGCGCAGCACATGGCGCAGTTCGAGCTGACCGGCGAGGCGCCTCCGCCGATGTCGGTCAAGCGCCCGGCGTGGAGCGTGTACGACATCTTCGAGACCGCCGGCGGCGGGCGCCTTTTCGTCGGCGTGGTCACCGATACGCAATGGGAAGCGTTCTGCCGCGACTTCGGCCTGGACGAGCTCAAGGCCGATCCGCGGCTGGCCACCAATAGCCAGCGCGTGAAGGAGCGGGCCTGGCTCCTGCCCCGGCTCGCGGAGACGTTCCGGCGCTTTTCGCAGGACGATCTCACCCGCAAGCTTGAGGCGATCGGCCTGCCCTTCGCGCCCATCAACCGGCCGTGGGACCTGCTGGAGGACCCGCACCTCAACGCCTCGGGCGGGCTGCTGCCCACGGAAGTCGGGGGCCGCATGCTGCGCGTGCCGGCGCTTCCGATCGAGCTCGACGGCGCACGCCTGGGCAAGCGCGGCGACCCGCCGGGCATCGGCCAGCACGGCCGCGAGCTGCTCGCGGAGCTGGGCTGCTCCGTCGCCGAGATCGAGGCGCTCGCCGCGCGCGGCGTTATCGCGCTCCCCTGAGCGCTACTTTCGTTGCGCTCCCCTGAGCGCTACTTCATCGCGCAGTCCTGCGCGTAGGCGTCGCCGCGCTCGTTGAAAACCGGCCTCATCGTCTTGTGGCGCAGGCGCCCGTCGGGCCCCTTCGCCACCACCTGCAGATAGTAGTTCTGCACGGGGAATTGATTGTGGCCGAACCTGAACTTGCCGCGCACGCTCTGGAAGTCGGCCGCCTTGAGCGCCGCGCGCAGCGCCTCCTTGTCCTCGACCTTGCCTTTCACGCGCCGCACCGCGGCGTCCATCAGCAGCGCCGTGTCGTAGCCCGAGGCGGCATAGCCCGTCGGCAAGCGCCCGTAGGCCTTCTCGAACTCGGCGACGAACTTGCGATTGGCCGCGTTATCCATGTCGATGGACCAGTGGCCGATGCTGTGCAGCCCCTCCATCGGATCGCCCACGGCGCGGATGATGTCCTGGTCGGAGCCCCACAGCGGCACGATGAGCTGCATCTCGCGCGCCATCCCGGCGGCGTTGAACTGCTTGATGAAGTTGACGCCCATGCCGCCCGGCAGGAACACGTACAGCGCCTGGGGCTTCGCCGCGCGGATCTGCGACAGCTCCGCGGCGTAGTCGAGCTGGCCGAGCTTGGTGTACATCTCGTCGACCAGCTTGCCCTTGTAGAAGCGCTTGAAGCCGGTGGCCGCGTCCTTGCCGCCCTGGTAGTTCGGCGCGAGGAACAGCACGTTCTTCAGGCCCTTCGCGGTGACGTACTGGCCGGCGGCCTCGCTGTAGGCCTCGCTCGGCCACGAGGAGACGAAGAAGAACGGGTTGCACTGCGCGCCGGAGTAGTTGGACGGACCGGCGTTCGGGGCGATGAAGAAGGTCTTCGCGGCGAAGGCATCGGGCGCAATGGCGAGCACGATGTTGGAGAACACCGTTCCGGTGATGAAATCCACCCGCTCCAGGCGCAGATAGCGCTCGGCGAGCTGCTTGGCGGCCTCCGGCTTGAGCTGGTCGTCGCCCACCAGCACCTCCACCGGCAGGCCGCCCAGGCGCCCCCCGTTCAGCTTGAGGGCCAGCTGGAAGGCGTCGCGGATGTCGCCGCCGATCGCCGCATTGGGCCCGGACAGCGTGCTGATGAAGCCGATCTTGAGCCGGTCGGCGGCCTGCGCCGAGAGCGCCACGGCGAGCGCCGCGACGAGGATCGCTGCTTTCTTCATGTCGATTCTCCTTGCCTCGAAGTGTGCCTCACTGCAGCTCCTCCCGCAAAAGGTCGAGCCGCTCGTAGATCGCCCGGTCCGTCACGAAAAGCAGGTCGGCCTCCCCTCCGAGCGCCTCGTGGCTCGCCCAGGTCCAGTGCGGGACGGTAAAGACATCGTGACGCGACCATTCGAACGTGCGATCGCCGACGCTCGAGCGCCCTTCCCCGTGCACCACCAGGCAGACGGCGTTGTGCGTTGTGCGGCGCGGGCGCGTGGGCGGTCCGATGTGGGAGCGGTACAGATCGAGCGTCGGCATGACGGACGCGCCGTTTCTTGTATAGCGCACGGTGCGCGCCCCGTCAGGCCCCGGGGCGGCCGCCTCGAGCCGGCGGCGCATCTCCTCGCCCGGGTACCGGTATTCGGCCGCCCCTTCGTCGCTCACCTCCCAGAAGCGCTCGTCCCGGCGCGTGCCGGGCTCGAAGAAGCTCGCGTCGAGCGTGCAGACGGCGGGCATGTTGGCCGCATCGAACCACACCGTGCGGCGGCCGCTCTCGTTGATGTGGCCGTGCCAGCACATCGGCGGGGTGAGCACGAGGTCGCCCTCCTTCATCTCGCAGCGCCGCCCGTTAACGATCGTGACCGCGCCCTCGGCATTCGTGGAGAAGCGGATCGCCGCCGCCGTGTGCCGGTGCGGCACCGCCTTGTCGCCGGGCTCGAGCACGGTGAAGGCGCCGATCAGGTTCTGCGTGGTCACGGTCTCGCCGCCGAACGCCGGGTTGGCGAGGATCAGGGCCCGGCGCTCCACGTCCTCGATGCCCACCTCCCGCGCCGCGCGCTCGGTGAAGGGTTCGAGGTCCCGCCAGCGCCAGTGCATCGGCGCGTCCCTCGGGGCGGGTGCCGCCGGCGTGATGCGCCGGTAGCGGTCCCACAGCGGATGCACGTGGGAGCGCTCGAGCGCCTCGATCAGCGCACGGTCGGGACGATCGCTCACCGGGTCAGTCGATCCTGGCGCCGGAGACCTTGACGACGTGGGCCCAGCGCTCGATCTCGGTGCCGATGAAGCGGCCGAATTCCTGCGGCGAGGTGCCCGCGGGATCGAGGCCCTGCCGCGCGAGCGTTTCGCGGACCTCCGGCGTTCCGAGCGCCTTCACCAGCACCCGATTGAGCAGGCCGATCGCCTCCTCCGGGGTCCCCGCCGGCGCCACCAGCCCGCTCCAGAAGTGCGCGTCGTACTGCGGAAGCCCTGCCTCGATGAACGTGGGCACGTCCGGAAGCGCGGGATTGCGCTGCTTGCCCGTGATCGCCAGCGCGCGCGCGCGGCCCGACTGCAGGTGCGGAATCAGCCCCACCTGCCCCTCGAAGATCGCCTGCACCTGGCCGCCCGCGAGATCCGTGATCGCGGCCGCGCCCCCCTTGTAAGGCACGTGCAGCAGGTCGACGCCGGCCACGGCCTTGAACAGCTCGCCGGCGAGGTGCGGCGGCGTGCCGTTGCCGCCCGAGCCGTAGGCGAACTTGCCGGGCGACTTGCGCGCGAGCTCGACGAACTCCTTCAGCGTCTTCGCCGGCACCTTCTCGTTCACCGCCACGACGATCGGGCCGCTGGAAACGAGGCTGATCGGCGTGAACGACTTGCGGGGATCGTACGCGATCGCCTTGTACAGGCTGGGCGCGATGGCGAGCGTGCTGGTGCTGCCGTAGAGAAGCGTGTAGCCATCGGGCGCCGCCTTCGCCACCGCGGTGGAGCCCACGGTGCCGCCGGCCCCCGGACGGTTCTCCACGACCACCGGTTGCCCCACGCCCTCCGAGATCTTCTGCGCCACCATGCGCCCGACGATGTCGGTGGGGCCGCCGGGCGGAAACGGCACCACGAGATGGATCGGCTTCGCGGGATAGGGCTGCGCGACGGCGGCGCCGGCAAAGAGGGTCAGGACAACTGCAAGGATGCGCATGGTCAGATCTCCACCGTGGTAGCGTCGTAACGGAATATCCATTCGTAACGGTCGGCGATCGGCTGGCCGGCCCACTCGCGATTCACGTGCTCGCGCGCGCTGACCGGATCGGCCAGCGCCTTGTTGTGGAACCGGTGAATGTTGTCGGCCGAGCCCTCCACCGCGCGGCGGGTGCGGCTGCGCCGCGCATTTTCGTAGCGCAGGAGGCGCGACGCGAGATCGCCGTCGAGCTCGGTCAGCGCGCGGGCGAGGATGAACCCGTCCTCCAGGGCCGAGTTCGCGCCCTGGCCGAGAAATGGCAGCATCGAGTGGCAGGCGTCCCCCAGCAGGGTGGCGCGGCCGACGCTCCAGCGCTCCATCGGCGGGCGCACCATCAGCGCCCACTTGAACGGCACCGGGATGTGCCGCACCAGGGTCTGCACGTCCTCGTGCCAGCCCGCGACGTCGCGGACGAGCTCCTCGTTCGTGCCGCGAGCGCTCCAGGATTCGATCTGCCAGTCGCTGCGCTCCAGCGCATAGACGAAGTTCATCACCGAGCCGCCGCGCAGCGGGTAGTGCACCACATGCCCGCCGGGGCCGACCCAGTTCGTTCCCACCATGCGCACCATGTGCGGCGGCAGCTTCTCCATCGGGATCACGCCGCGCCACGCCATGATGCCGGTGAACCTCGGCTGGTCGGCCCCGAAGAGCGCCTGGCGCACGCGGGAGTGCACGCCGTCGGCGCCCACCAGGACGTCGCCGCTCGCGCTGCGGCCGTCCTCGAGGTGCAGCCGCACCTGGTCGCCGTCCTGCGAAACCCCGGCCGCCTTCGCGTTCAGCCGGATGGCGCCGGGCCGCGCGCGGCGCACTGCCTGCTCCAGGACCGCGAGCAGGTCCGGGCGGTAGACGGTGAAGTATGGAAAGCCGTAGCGCTCGAGGGCCACCTTGCCGAGGTCGAAGAGCTTCCAGCGCTCGCCCGTATTCCAGATGCGGATCTCCTTGCCCTCGGCCTCGCAGGACAGCGCCTTCAGCGCTTCGCCCACGCCGAGCGCGTAGAGCACCCGGGTCCCGTTGGGGCTGAGTTGCAGCCCGGCGCCCACCTCCTTCAGCGCCTCCGCCTGCTCGTACACCTCCACCTCGCAGCCCTTGCGCGCGAGCGCCAGCGCCGCCGCCAGTCCGCCGATTCCGCCGCCGGCAATCAATACGCGCATGGGCCGAATATACTGCAGGCCGTGAGGCTCACCTTAGCGTGCGGGCGATACGACCGGACCCAGGCGTTGATCGACGGCCGGGTGCGCCCGGAGGGCGTGGAGCTCAACTACCTCGCGCTGCGTCCCGGGGAGACCTTCTGGCGCCAGCTCAACCACGAGGAGTTCGACGCCTCCGAGATGTCGCTGTCCTCGTATACGATCCTGCGCTCGGAAGGCGACGAGCGGTTCATCGCCCTTCCGGTCTTTCCTTCGCGCGTGTTCCGGCATTCCGCCCTCTACGTCCGCGAAGACTCGCCGATCGAGCGCCCGGCGGACCTGCGCGGCAAGCGGATCGGCGTCGGCGACTACCAGATGACGGCGGCGGTCTGGGTGCGTGGCATGCTGCAGCATGAATACGGCGTGCGGCCCGAAGACGTGCGTTGGGTGGCGGGCAAGCCGATCCGGCGCATCCAGCCGCCCGCAGGCGTGCGGCTGGACTATGTGCCCGGGGCGCCGCTGGAGGACATGCTCGCGCGCGGCGAGCTCGACGCGCTGGTCTCGGTCATGCTGCCGCGGGCGCTCGGCGCCGGGGCGCGGCGGCTGTTCGGCGACTTCCGCAGCGTGGAGGCGGACTATTACCGCCGCACCGGGATCTTTCCCATCATGCATACGCTCGCCCTGAGGCGCAGCGTCTACGACCGGGATCCCTGGCTGGCGGTAAGCCTCTACAAAGCATTCTGCAAGGCTCGCGACCTCGCACGCCATTGGATCTACGACACCGACGCGCTGGCCGTCAGCCTGCCCTGGGTGATCGACGAGCTGGAGCGCACGCGCGAGGTTGTCTGGGACTACTCCATCGAAGGCAGCCGTCCGACGCTGGAGGCGCTCGTGAGCTACCTGGACGAGCAGAAGCTCACCCGCCGGCCGATGCGCGTCGAGGAGCTCTTCGCCCCCAACGTCGAGGCGGCGCTGCAGGACTACCTCAGGGCGACCGGCGAAGACTGACGGTCGCGCGCTACTGGCCCAGCGCGTCGATGCCGGCCTTGGCGATCTGCTCGTCCTCGTGCGACTGCACGCCGGAGACCCCGACGCCGCCGATGCATATGCCCTCGACCACGATCGGCAGCCCGCCCTGCACCGGCGTCACCCCGGGCATGCCGAGCATCGAGAGGCGGCCCCCCTTGATGCGCTCCTCCCACATGGCCGTCGAGCGCCGGGACTCGGCGGCCGTGCGGCCCTTTTCCGTGGCGATGCGGGCATTGGCGGGCGTCGCGCCGTCCATGCGCACCAAATGCAGCAGGTGGCCTCCGTCGTCGAGGATGGCGATGCACACGTTCCAATTGTTCTTGCGCGCTTCGGCCTCCGCAGCGGCGGAGATCTTGCGGCAGTCGTCGAGGGTCAGCATGGCTCGGGTTTTCATGCGGCCACTTTAGCACTCCCAAGGCGCAGCCGGCTGCGTTTCGGGACTCCCTAGCGCAGGGCTTCGCGGATCTGCTGCAGCGCGGAGGGATCCTCGATGGTAGTGAGATCGCCCGGGTCGCGTCCCTCGGCGAGCGCCTGGATGGAGCGGCGCAGCGTCTTGCCCGAGCGGGTCTTGGGGAGGAGCGTCACGAAATGCACGGCGCGCGGGCGCGCGATGGCGCCGAGCTGCCGGTCGACCGTCTCCATGACCTCCTGCGCCGTGGTGCCCTTCGCGGCATCCTTGAGCACGGCGAAGGCGAGCGGCATCTGGCCCTTGAGCGGATCGGCGACGCCGACGACGGCACACTCGGCAACGTTCGGATGCATGCTCACCGCTTCCTCGATCTCGCGCGTGCCGAGGCGGTGCCCGGCTACGTTGATCACGTCGTCGGTGCGCCCGAGGATGAAGAAGTAGCCGTCGCGGTCGCGGATGCCCCAGTCGAACGTCGAGTACACCAGCTGGTCTTTGAACCCCTTGAAATAGGTGCTCACGAAGCGCTCGTCGTCGCCCCATACCGTGGCCATGCAGCCGGGGGGCAGCGGCGGCGCGATGGTGACCACGCCCTTCTCGCCGTCGGGCACCGGTGCGCCGGTCGCCTCGTGCAGCAACCGCACGTCGTAGCCGTAGACCGGGAAGCTGGGCGAGCCCAGCTTGAGCGGCGTCTTCTCGACCCCCGGAACGGCCGAGAGCAGCGGCCATCCGGTCTCCGTCTGCCAGTAGTGGTCGATCACCGGGCGCCCGAGCGCGTCGCGGATCCAGGCGTGCGTCGGCTCGTCCAGCGGCTCGCCCGCGAGGAAGAGATGCTTGAGCGAGGAAAGATCGTATTTCCTGAGGTACGCGGGGTCGTGCTTCTTCAGCACCCGCACCGCCGTCGGCGCGGAGAACATCACCGCGACCTTGTGGTCCTGCACGATGCGCCACCACACTCCGGCATCGGGCCGGATCGGCACGCCTTCGTAGAGGATGGTGGTCATGCCCGCGATGAGCGGTCCGTAGATGATGTACGAGTGCCCCACCACCCAGCCGATGTCCGAGGTCGTGAACATCGTCTCGCCGGCCTCGCCGCAGAAGATGCGCTTCATCGAGGAGGCGAGCGCCACCGCGTAGCCGCCCACGTCGCGCTGCACGCCTTTGGGCCGGCCGGTCGTGCCGGAGGTGTAGAGGATGTAGGATGGCTCGTTCGACTCCAGCCAGACGCAGGCGACCGGATCCTCCGGGGTGCGGCTGCTCAGCTCGTGCCAGTCCACGTCGCGCTGCGGCACCCGGGAGAGGTTCGGGTCGAGGCCGCGGCGGTAGAGCAGCACCTTGCGCGGCGGATGCCGGGCGAGGCCGATGGACTGATCGACCAGCGCCTTGTACAGCACGGGCTTGCCCATGCGGCTGCCGCCGTCGGCCGTGATCATGAGCGCCGGCCGCGCGTCGTCGATGCGCGCGGCGAGGCTCGCGGCGGCGAAGCCGCCGAACACCACCGAGTGGATCGCCCCCAGGCGCGCGCAGGCGAGGATGGCGAAGGCCGCCTCCGGAATCATCGGCATGTAGATGATCACGCGGTCGCCCTGCTTCACGCCGAGCGAGCGCATCATCGCGGCCACCCGGCTCACTTCGGCGTGAAGCTCGCGGTAGGTGTAGGACTTCTGCTGGTCCACCTCGGTGGAGATCCACACCAGCGCCGGCTGCTCGCCGCGGGCGGCGAGGTGCCGGTCGAGCGCGTTGTGGCAAAGGTTGGTCTGTCCGCCGACGAACCAGCGCGCGAACGGCGGGCGCGAGTAGTCGAGCACGGCCTGCCACGGCCGCCGCCAATGGATGAGCCCGGCCTCCTCGGCCCAGAACCCTTCGCGGTCGTCGATGGAGCGGCGGTGGAATTCGCGATAGCTCGGCATGGCTCAGCCCTCGCCGGTGAGATCGACGACGGTGCGGCGGGTGACTTTCGCGTTGATGTAGTCGTCGAATACGCCGGGCAGCTCGCGCAAGGGGATGGTGCGGCACATCTCGCCGAGGAGCGGCGGCTTCAGCTCCGCCGCCATGCGCTTCCAGACCTGCTCGCGGATGTCGTTGGAGCTGTCGCCGGAATTGATCCCGAGCAGGCTTGCGCCGCGCAGGATGAAGGGCATCACCCAGGTATTGAGCTGCGCGCTCTGCGCCAGACCGATGGCAGCGATCACGCCGTTGTCCTTCATGGTGCTCGCGATCCAGGCGAGGACCGGTCCGCCCAGGTTGTCGACTGCGCCAGCCCACGTCGCCTTGTCGAGCGGCTTGATCTTCTCGAGGTTGAGGCTCTGGCGCAGCAGGATTTCCTTCGCGCCGAGCTTCTTGAGCCAGTCCGCCTCGCTCTCCTTGCCGGTCAGCGCGACTACGTGGTAGCCGAGCTTCGCAAGCATCGCGATGGCGATGGAGCCGACGCCGCCCGTCGCGCCATCGACGATGACCGGGCCCTTGGACGGCGTGAGCCCGTTGTGCTCCATGCGGTGCACGGCGATCGCCGCCGTGTACCCCGCCGTGCCGAAGGCCATCGCCTCCCAGAGCGACAGGCCCGGCGGCACTTTCGTGATCCAGTCGCCCTTGACGCGGCAATAAGGGGAATAGCCGCCGTCGCTCGAGACGCCGACGTGCTCGCCGCTGGCCGTGAGCACCGCATCGCCCTTGGCGAAGCGCGGGTCGGTGGAGGACATCACCGTGCCGGCGAAGTCGATGCCGCCGATGCAGGAGGCGCGGCGCAGGATCCTGCCCTTTCCGGTCGCAGCGAGCGCGTCCTTGTAGTTGACGCTCGAGTACGCGACGCGCACCGTGATCTCATGCGCGTCGAGCTCGGCGAGCGTCGTGTCGACCATCTCGGCGCGGATCTTTCTGTCGGGCGTCTCGGAAAGGCGGTAGGCCTTGAAGCGTTCCATGGTTCCTCCGGGAGCGGGGGTCAAAGCATAATCCAAGCCTCCGCTCAGCGGGGCCGCTCACTCTGCAGGTAGCGGACCGACTGCATCTCGTGCAGGCGGCTGACCGTGCGCTGGAACTCCGCGCTGTTCTGGCCCTGGGTGAAGAGCTCCTCCGGCTCGCCGGCCGCCGACACGATGAGCTTCACCCGCTGGTCGTACAGCACGTCGACGAGCCAGGTGAAGCGCCGCGCCGCGTCGGCGCTCTTCGGCGACATCCGGGGCACCCCGGAGACCATCACCGTGTGGAAGCGCCGCGCGAGCTCCACGTAGTCGGCGTAGGAGCGCGGGCCGCCGCAGAGCGCGGCGAAGTCGAACCACACGAGCCCCCCGGCACGCTTGCGGTACGCGATGGTGCGCCCCTCCACGTCGAGGGGATGGCGCTCCTCCTCCACGTCCTTCAGCTCGTCGAACAGCCGCGGGAACTGCGCGTCGCTGCCGAGGTGGTAGACGCGCACCTTCTCGAGCTTCAGCCGCCGGTAGTCCACGCCGCCGTCCACCCGCAGCACATCGAGCCGCTCCTGGAGAAGCCGGATCGCCGGCAGGAAGCGGCTGCGCTGCAGGCCGTTCGGATACAGCGCCTCCGGCGCATAGTTGCTGGTCATGCAGAACACCACCCCGCGCGCCATCGCCTCGGCGAGAAAGCGGCCGAGGATCATGGCGTCGGCGATGTCGGAAACGTGGAACTCGTCGAAGCACACCAGGCGCCAGCGCCGGGCGGTGCGCCCGGCGAGCGCCGCGAGCGGGTCCTCGGTCCCCTTGAGCCCCTCCAGCTCGCGATGGACCTCGCGCATGAAGTGGTGGAAGTGCACCCGGCGCTTTCGCACCACCGGCACGCACAGGTAGAAGCTGTCCATGAGGAAGCTCTTGCCCCGCCCCACCGGTCCCCACAGGTATACGCCGCGCGGCAACGGCGGCTTCACCACCAGGCGCTTCAGGGCGTTGCTGCGGCGCGCCTTGTAGGCGCGCCACTCCTCATAGAAGCGCTGCAGCCGCTCCACGGCCTGCTGCTGCGAAGCGTCGGCCACGAAGCCGCGCTTGTCGAGGTGCTGCCGGTAGAGCGTGAGGACGTCGGGCGCCGTCGGCTGCATCGCGGCGCCGGCGTTCACGCTCCCCGCCGCAGCACCACGGCCAGCTCGGCGATGCCGCGCGGGTGTGCGATGCGCGGATAGGGCGGCTTGGGCCAGGCCCAGCGCGAAGCGGGGAAAAGCGCGCGCATCGCGTTGATGTCGCAGTGGTAGGGCGGACCCTCGATCGCGCCCTCGGCGGCGCCGGGGCGCAGCGCCTGCATGAGGAGCGCGAAGAGGCGCCCGCCCGGCGCCAGCCAGCGGTGCAGCTGCCCGGCGTACGCGCTCCAGTCGTCGGGATACAACGCGCACAGGCAGGTCTGCTCGTAGATGGCCTCGAAGGGGCGCTCGGGCTGCCAGCCGAGCGCATTGGCCTGCACCAGCGTCGCCCGCCGCCCCGCCAGGCGCTCGCGCGTGCGCTCGAGCGCGGCTGCCGCGTAATCCAGGCCCGTGACGTCGAATCCGGCGTCAGCGAGCGCCGCCACCTCGTGCCCGGAGCCGCAGCCCGGCACGAGGATGCGGCAGGGGGCGAGCTCGCCGGCGGCGAGCCACGCCGCGAGCTGCGGGCTGGCCGCCCCGCGGTCCCACGGCGTTTCCCCCGCGCGAAAGCGCTCTTCCCAGAACTCGCGCGTGGGGCCCGCGCTCATGCGTTGAGCGAGCGCCGGTCCACCGCGAGCGCCGCCTCGCGCATCACCTCCGACATCGACGGATGCGCGTGGCAGATGCGCGCGATGTCCTCCGAGGCGGCGCCAAACTCCATGGCCACCACCGCCTCGGCGATGAGCTCGCTCGCGAGGCTCCCGATCGTGTGCACCCCGAGGATGCGGTCGGTGGCCGCGTCGGCGAGGATCTTCACGAAGCCCTCGGGCTCCTCGCGCCCCAGCGCGCGTCCGTTGAAGGCGAACGGGAAACGTCCGGCGCGGTAGGCGACGCCCTCGCTTTTCAGCTGCTGCTCGGTCTTGCCGACCCAGGCGATCTCCGGGGCAGTGTAGATCACCCAGGGGATGGCGTCGTAGTTCACGTGCCCATGCTGCCCCGCGATGATCTCGGCCACCATCACCCCTTCGTCCTCGCCCTTGTGGGCGAGCATCGGCCCGCGCACCACGTCGCCGATAGCGTAGACGCGCGGCAGGGCGGTGCGGCAGTTCTTGTCGACCTCGATGAAACCCTTGTCGTCGAGCTTCAGCCCCACGTTCTCGGCGCCGAGGCCCTCGGTATTCGGCACTCGGCCGACCGACACGATGAGCCGATCACACTCGAATGTTTTACTTGAGGTCTCGTTAGGAACATACTGAATAGACACACCTTTGCGTCCTTGAACAATCTTCGTGATGCGGACCCCGAGCTCGATGTCGAGCCTCTGGTCGCGGGTGAAGATCTTCCAGGCTTCCTGCGCCACCGTCTCGTCGGCCGCGCCCAGGAAATGCGGCAGCGCCTCCAGCACTTTCACCTGCGCGCCAAGGCGCCGCCAGACACTCCCGAGCTCCAGCCCGATGACCCCCGCGCCGATCACGCCGAGCCGGGCGGGCACCGCGTCGAAGGCAAGCGCGCCCTCGTTGTCGCAGATCACCCGGTTGTCGACGGGAATGCCCGGCAGGTGCCGTGCCTTGGAGCCGGTGGCGATGATCACGTGCTTCGCCTCCACCGCCTCCTCGCCCGCCTGGAGCTTCCAGGTCGTGCCCCCGGAGACGAAGCGGCCGTGCCCTTGCAGCCAGGTCACCTTGTTCTTCTTGAACAGGCCCGCGATCCCGCTCGTCATCTTTCCCACGATGCGGTCTTTGCGCTCGAGCATCGTCTTCAGATCGAACTTCACCCCGCTCGCGGTGATGCCATGGGCCTTGAACTGATGCAGGACGCGCTCGTAGTTTTCGGAGGACTCGAGGAGCGCCTTGGACGGGATGCAGCCCACATTCAGGCAGGTGCCGCCCAGGGCGTACGCCCCCGACGGGGTGCGCCATTTCTCGATGCAGGCCGTGGCGAGCCCGAGCTGCGCGGCGCGGATCGCCGCGATGTAGCCGGCGGGTCCCGCTCCGATGACCACGACGTCGAAGCTCTTGGCCATTTACGCCTCTTCCCGCGGCACGAAAATCCAAAGGGCCGCGTATACGAACAGGGTGACGCCGCCGAAGACGAGCCCCAGGACGAACGCCAGCCGCCACACCCAGGGCTCGATGCCCGTCAGGCGGGCAAGGCCCCCGCAGACGCCGCCGATCCAGCGCTCGCGCAGGGAGCGGCGCA
>DATLGR010000471.1:0-3295 GCA_035540415.1 Burkholderiales bacterium
GCTTCACTTCTTCCAGCCGGTCGTTCGCCGGCGCCGGCGAACGACCGGCTGGAAGAAGTGAAGCCAAAGGGGTGACCTCCACGGGCTTGCCTTAAAGATTCTGGAGAACGGCGTCGCGCAAGGCGCGCGTGCCCGCCGTTCCGCCCAGGTCGTAGGGCAGCATCGTCCGCGACGCATAGACCTCCTCCACCGCCCGCTCGAGCGTGCCGGCGGCCGCCGCGAGCGCCCCGTTGCCCGAGCGCGCGGCGAGCCAGTCGAGCATCATGGCGGCCGAGAGGATGCAGGCGGTCGGATTCGCCCGGCCTTCCCCCGCGATGTCGGGGGCCGAGCCGTGGCAGGGCTGGAACAGCCCGTGCTCATCGCCGATGTCCGCCGAGGGCGCCATGCCCATGCCGCCGATCAGCGCCGCGGTTTGATCCGAAATGATGTCGCCGAACATGTTTTCGGTGACGAGCACATCGAACTCCCAGGGCTTGCGCACCAGGTCGAGCGCGGCCGCGTCGATGTAGTGATGCCGCGCCTCGATGTCCGGATGGTGCGCCGCGACCTCGTCGAACACGCGACGGAAAAACGCCATCGACACGAACACGTTCGCCTTGTCCACGCAGGTGACGCGGCCCGGGCGCCCCGCCTGCTTCCTGCGCCGCGCGAGGCGGAAGGAAAACTCATGCACCCGCTCGGAGCCCCGCCGCGTGATCACCATCGTGTCGCGCGCCTCGCGATCCTCCACGACCGTTCCCCGGCCCCGGGAGGCGAAGAGGCCCTCGGTGGATTCGCGCACCACCACGAGGTCGACCCCGCGCGCGCGCGGGTCGGCGAGCGGCAGCGGAACGCCGGGTAACGCGCGCACGGGGCGCACGCCCGCGTAGAGCTCCAGCCGCATCCGCAGATCGAGCTGCGGCGCGATCTCGGTGCCGTCCGGGTAGCGGATCTCGGGCCAGCCCATGGCGCCGAACAGGATGGCGTCGGCCTTGCGCGCTTGGGCGAAGGTGGTCTCCGGCAGCGCCTCGCCCGTCCTGCGGTAATGCAGGGCCCCGGCCGGATGCTCGGTGAATCGCATGGAAAAGCCCTGCGCCACCTTCTCCAGAAGCGGAATCGTGGCTTCGATGACCTCGATCCCGATGCCGTCGCCGGGCAGCACGCAGATCTCGAAGCACGTTTTCATCGCGGCGATTATTGCGCACTGCCGCGTTCAGGGGTCCATAATCCGGCGCCATGTGCCGCGCGTTGCTGTACCTCGGCGAGCCCGTGCTGCTCGACCACCTGCTCTACCAGCCCGACTCGGCGCTGGTGAAGCAAAGCACCATGCCCCGCATGCTGCACCTGCTCAACCTCGCCGGCTTCGGGCTGCGCGCCTGGGACCGCGCCTCGCATGCCCGGGACGTGCCGTTCGCCTACGCCTCGGACGCCATCGCGGTCTTCGACCGCAACCTGAAGAGCCTTGCCGAGAAGGTGGTTGCCTCGTGCCTTCTCGCGCACGTGCGCGGCGTGCCCTACCACAGCAAGGTCGAGATCTCCGTGCAGAACGCGCATCCGTTCCAGTTCCCCGGCGTGCCGCTCGCGCTCGCGCACAACGGCGACCTGTGGCGCTTCGCCGAGATGAAGCCGCTGCTCGTGGCGCGCATCCGCCCGGAGCTCTTCATGCGCATTCGCGGCACCACCGACAGCGAATGGATCTACGCGTTGCTGCTTTCCCAGCTCCCCGATCCGGGCGCCCGGCCGGCCGCCGGCGAGCTGCTCGAGGCGATCGCGCGCACCCTGGCGATCCTGCGGGAGGTGCGCGCCGCGCTCGGCATCGCCATCGCCTCGCCGGTGAATCTGTTCATCGCCGACGGGCACCAGATCGCCGCGGTGCGCTACTGCTTCGACTTCGGCTGCTACCCCACTGAGGACGATCCGGAGATCAGCCTCGCACCCTTCCTCGGCTACTACACGCTCTGGTATACGCTCGGGCGCGAATACGGGCTGCACGGCGCCGACTGGAAGATGGTCGGCGGCGCGCACAACGCCGCCTCGCTCATCGTGGCCTCCGAGCCGCTCAGCCAGGACACCGGCGCGTGGGTCGAGATGCCCGAGTACAGCGCGCTGCACGCGGCGCTCGAGGGCGGCCGCCCGAGGATCGAGCTCAGGGCGCTGGACTAGGCGCCGCGGCGACGATCTGGCTGGAATAGGCCGCTTCGAGCGCGTCGCCCTCGGCGGCGGCGCCGCGCAGGCGCGCGGCGGCGATCAGGCGCGCGAACTGCGTGTTGCTGCGCTTCATGCCGGCGACCAGCGCCCGCAGGATCGCGCGGTGCAGCTTCACCGAAGCGAGGCTCGCGCCGCGGTAGAGCGCGTCGAACCGCTCCCGCTCGAGCTCCAGCAGCACCGTGGCTTCGCGCGCGAGCGCCGCCGCGCCATGGGGCCGGCCGGCGATGAGGCTCATGAAGCCCACCAGGTTTCCGGGGCCGTTCACGGCGAGCCTGCGCTCGCGGTTGCCCGCCGCGCCCCAGATCTCGACCGCGCCGCGCACGACGAGGTGGCAGCCGCGGGCGGGCTGGCCGGCATGGAAGAGGGGCGCGCCGCGCGCGAGCTCCAGCAACGGGGCCCCGGCAACCACTTCGTCGATCTCCTCCGGGTCGAACTCCGCGAAGAGCGCAAGCAGCGGCAGGAAGCGGCGATGGTCGAACCCGACGGTGCGCCGGCGCGCCACGGCGGCCAGCGGGTCGGCGGCGTGCGCCGGCCGTGCCGGCCGGTCCTCGGGCGCCGAGCAGCCGAGCACGCGCGCATTGAGCTCGCGCAGCTTCGCACACAACAGGTCCGTGACCGCGTGCTGGAGCGCGAGCGCCGCCGGGCCGCGACTCGCCACCAGCGCGCGGAAGCTTTCGCGCTCGACGAGCCAGCCGCGCACGTCGCTCGTCGCGCTCACCGTCGCCGACGCCGTGGCGCGCTCGAGCAGCGCCGCCTCGCCGAACAGATCGCCCGGCCCGAATTGCGCCAGGCGCAGGCGCTCGCCCCCGGGAAGCAGCACGCTCGCGCACGCGGTGCCGTGCTCGAGCACGAAAGCGCCGCGTGCCGCGGCGCCGTTTCGCACCAGCACGTCGCCGGCGCGAAACGACACCGGTCGTGCGACTGCGAGAAGAAGCTCGCGCGCGGCCGGTTCGAGGCGATCGACGAACGCCATGAGGCGCCGAGTGTACACTCGGCCGGCCGTGTCTTCCGCGCGCCCCGCCGCTGCCGCCGTCGTCGATCCGAATCGCGTGCTCGCGGTGGTCGCCGCCGTCGCGCGCGAGGCGCGTCCGCACGTCGAGACGTACGT
>DATLGR010000472.1:0-2235 GCA_035540415.1 Burkholderiales bacterium
ACCGCGAGCGCTCGCCCTTGCGCCTCGCGGCGCCGCAGGTCGAAGTGCGCCGCGAGCCTTCCGGCCTGGAGCTCGACGCCCAGGTCGCCATGCCGCCGGGCGCCGCGCGCATCGGGCTTTGCGCGGTGCTGGAGGCGCTCGACGGCGGCCTGTCCTACTGGGCGCTCGAGCATGCGCCGGGGCGGCCCGATTTTCACCATGCCCGGGCCTTCGCCTGGCGGCTGGCGTGAAGCTCGGCGTCGACCGCCTGCTCGAAGACCCCGCGCTCTGCGCCCGGCTGCGCGGGCGGCGCCTGGCGCTGCTCGCGCATCCGGCCTCCGTGACTAGCGCCCTCGTGCATACGCTCGACGCGCTGGCGCAGACCGGCGGGATGCGCCTCGCCGCGGCGTTCGGTCCGCAGCACGGCCTGCGCGGCGACAAGCAGGACAACATGGTGGAGTCCGCCGACTACGTCGACCCGGTGCACGGCATTCCCGTGTTCAGCCTGTATGGAGAAGTGCGCCGGCCGACCGCGCAGATGATGGACAGCTTCGACGTGCTGCTCGTCGATTTGCAGGACCTCGGCTGCCGCATCTATACCTTCGTGACGACGCTGCGCTACGTGCTCGAGGCGGCCGCGGCGCACGGCAAGGCGGTCTGGGTGCTGGATCGGCCGAATCCCGCAGGGCGACCGGTCGAGGGCCTGCGCCTGCGGCCGGGCTGGGAGAGCTTCGTTGGCGCCGGCGCGCTGCCGATGCGCCACGGCATGACGCTCGGCGAGCTCGCGCGCTGGTTCACCGCGACGCTCGGGCTCGCGCTCGAGCTCGAAATCGTGGCGATGCAGGGCTGGGCTCCCGAGCGCGCGCCGGGCTGGGGCTGGCCCGTGGGCGAGCTCGCCTGGGTGAACCCCAGCCCGAACGCGCCGAACCCCTGGATGGCGCGCTGCTACGCCGGGACCGTGATGCTGGAAGGCACGACGTTGTCGGAAGGCCGCGGGACGACGCGGCCGCTGGAGCTCTTCGGCGCCCCCGACGTCGAGCCCCGGCGCCTGCTCGCCGCAATGCACGCGCTGGCCCCGGAATGGATGGGGGGCTGCCGGCTGCGCGAATGCTGGTTCGAGCCGACGTTCCACAAGCACGCCGGAAAGCTCTGCGCCGGCGTGCACGTCCACGCCGAGCCGCCGTGGTACGACCCGCGGACCTTCCGCCCGTGGCGGCTGCAGGCGGCGGCGTTCAAGGCGCTGCGCCGCCTGCGGCCCGACTATGCCCTCTGGCGCGAATTCCCCTACGAATACGACGAGCGGTTGCCGATCGACGTGATCAGCGGCGGGGAGGAGCTGCGCCGCTGGGTGGACGATCCCGCCGCGAGCCCGGCGGCGCTGGAAGCCGCCGCCGCTGCGGATGAAGCGGCGTGGGAGGCCGAGCGCGCCCCCTTCCTTCTTTACCGCTAGTCTGGCCGGGCCGCCTGCGGCGCCTCCGACCTACTGCTTTCGGCCGACAGCACGATGTCGACGGCCTTCAGAAAGACCGGAATGGGAGGCTCGCCATCGGCTTCGAGCCAGCGCAGCAGGCTTACGCTCGGCACGCGCAGGCGCACCGCAAGCCGCTCCACGCTGCCGGCGATCTGGCACGCCCGATGCAGGACCCGGGTGTACACGGTCACCTTGGGCGCGGCGGCGGTCGGGCAGTTGTCCAACGGCATTTCGAGTTCTTTCATCGGCGCATGGTCGTTTGCGGCGCGTGCGTTGCTCAAGTCATGAAAACGTCGAAATTCATGTAGTGCATCCGGCGCGTCGCCGCTCAGCGCCAGTCGTCGTCGTCCTTGAGCGGCTTGACCCCGGGCGGCGGCTTTTCCTTGCGCCTGCGCCAGCCGTAGTAGAACAGCCCTACCAGCGCAGCGGCGAAGAGGGCGAGGAACAGCCACAGCCACCCTTCGGCCACTTAAATCGACCTCGCACGCGCCGCGGCGAGCGACCGTACCGCCGCGCTCTCGCGGCCCGCCGGACGGAGGAAGTGCGGGCCGAGCTCGCCGATCGAGTTGCAGCCGAGCAGCGCGAGCACGCGATCGAGCTCGCCGCGCAGGATCTGCAGGGCCCGTCGCACGCCGGCCTCGCCCCCGGCGGCGAGGCCGTACATCGCGGCACGGCCCACGAACACCAGGTCGGCCCCCAAGGCGAGGGCCTTGGCCACGTCGCTGCCGCGGCGCACGCCGCCGTCGACCATGATGGTCACGCGCTCACCGACCGCCGCGGCAATC
>DATLGR010000473.1:0-2114 GCA_035540415.1 Burkholderiales bacterium
CTGTGGCGGCGCGCGACCGCGGGGCTCGCCTTCATTCCCCCTTCACCGCGCCTGCGCGAGCTCGCGGTCGTGTTCCTCGCGGAGAAGGAGTTCGCCGGCGCGCACGGCATCGAGGTGACCGACGAGATGCGCGTGGCGATCGCCGCGCAGGCCTGCCTGCTCGTGCTGGCGCTCGGGCTGGACTGGTATCGGGGCTGGCATGGCATCGTGGTCTACCCGGGCGATTTCCGCGTGCGGCGCGCCGAGGTGGACGAGGCTGGCGTGGTGCACGAGTGGGAAGACGAGCTCGCCGGCGAGGCCATGCCCGGCGGGCCGGTGGTGATCTCCTGGGATGCGGCCGCGCACGACCGGCGCATGAACGTCGTGATCCACGAGTTCGCCCACAAGATCGACATGCTGAACGGCGCCGCGGACGGCCTGCCCCCGCTGCATCCGGAGATGGACCGGAGCGCCTGGACGCACGCCTTCGAAGACGCCTACGAGGGATTTTGCGACGCCGTCGATCGCGGGCAGGACACGTGGCTCGACCCCTACGCCGCCGAGCATCCTTCGGAGTTCTTCGCGGTGGTGAGCGAGGCCTTCTTCGAGCATCCTCGCGAGACCGCCCGGCGCTATCCCGACGTCTACGAGCAGCTGCGGCTCTTCTACCGGCAGGATCCCGCCGGGCGGCGGTAGAACGCGGTATCTTCGCCCCATGAGCCCGCTTGCCATCTACGATGCCCTGACGCAGGGGCGCGAGCGCTTCCTGCGCGTCGAGGAGCTTTGCCGCCTCGCGGCCGAACGCTTCCCCGGCGCGCTGCCGGCCGCGCAGGCCCTCGACGCCGAAGCCCGCCTGCCGCAGAAGGACAAGAAGGGACTGGAGAAAAAGCAGGGGGAATTCGTCGCCGAGATCCTCGCCGATCCCGCGGCCGGCGCCCACCTGTGCCATGCCATGCTCCTGCCGCGCGAAGAGTCGAAGAACCGGCTCGCGGAGTACGACCGGCGAGGCGAGATCGCGCTGGAGGGCGCGCACCTCAAGCGGCACGGCAAGGCCGCGGTACTCACGATGCGCAACTCCCGCGCCCTCAACGCCGAGGACGAGTCGACGCTTCCCGGCATGGAGACGGCGGTCGACCTCGCGCTGCTCGACCCGAAAACGGAGGTCTGCGTGCTGCGCGGCGACGTGGTCGAGCACCCGAAGTACGCCGGGCGCAGGCTGTTCGGCGCGGGCATCAACCTCACTCATCTGTACCAGGGCAAGATCCGCTACCTCTGGTACCTGATCCGGGACCTGGGCTTCGTCAACAAGTTCTACCGCGGCCTCGCCGTTCCGGAGCGCTCGCCCGAGGCCGGCGGGACCGAGAAGATCTGGATTGCGGCAGTCGAGGGATTCGCCATCGGCGGGCATTGCCAGATCCTGCTCACCATGGACTACACCGTGGCGGCCGAGGACGCCTATCTCACGCTGCCCGCGCGCAAGGAAGGCATCATCCCGGGCTGCGCCGACATGCGGCTGCCGCGCTTCGTGGGCGACCGCATCGCGCGCCAGGCGATCATGGCCGAGCGGCGCATCGACTGCGCGAGCCCCGAAGGCCGCCTGATCTGCGACGAGGTCGTGCCCTTCGGGGACATGGACGCCGCGCTCGCGCGCGTGATCGACAAGCTGACCGGCTCGGGCGTGGTGAGCGCCGCCGGCAACCGCCGCGCCTTTCGCGTGGCCCAGGAGCCGCTCGACCTGTTCCGCCGCTACATGGCGGTGTACGCGCGCGAGCAGGCGCATTGCCATTTCAGCCCGGCGCTCATCGCGAACCTCGAAAAGCACTGGAAGGTGTCATGAAAATCCTCGTCCTGCACGGCCCCAATCTGAACCTGTTCGGCCGCCGCGAGCCGCACATCTACGGCACCATGACGCTCGGCGAAATCAACGAGCGCCTGCAGGCGCTCGCCCGGGAGCTCGGAGCCGAGCTGGAGATCTTCCAGTCCAACCATGAGGGCGCGCTGATCGACCGCCTGCACCAGCGCATCGACGAGGCCGCCGGGGCGCTCCTCAACCCGGGCGGACTCACCCAGCACGGCGTGTCGCTGCACGACTGCATCAAGGCCATGCCCTTCCCGGTGATCGAAGTGCACATGTC
>DATLGR010000474.1:0-3363 GCA_035540415.1 Burkholderiales bacterium
GCGGCAACTTCCTGGAGAGCGGCTGGCTGCATCCGGTGCCGGGGAGCGGACAGTTCTTCGGCGACGCCTGGGAGTGGACCATGAGCACGTACGGGCCGTATCCGGGCTTTCGCGCCGCGCCCGGGGCGGTGGGCGAGTACAACGGCAAGTTCATGGTCAACCAGTACGTCCTGCGCGGAGGCTCGTGCGCCACTCCGCGGAGCCATATCCGGGCGACCTACCGCAATTTCTTCCCCGCCGCGGCCCGCTGGCAGTTCAGCGGCGTGCGCCTCGCCCGCGACGCCTGACGTTGGAGGGCGTCTTCGACTACGGCGAGGGCATCAGCGCCGTTGACGCGCTCTACGAGCGGCCGCGCCTGAACGCCATTCACCTCCTCGTCGAGCGGGGGCGGGCCGCGATCATCGACACCGGCACCGCCCACGCCGTGCCGCGCGTGCTGCAGGCGCTGGCCGCGAAAGGCGTCGCGCCCGAAGCGGTCGACTACGTCGTGCTCACCCACGTGCACCTCGACCACGCCGGCGGCGCCGGGCGGCTGATGCAGGCCTGTCCGAATGCCCGACTGACGGTGCATCCGCGCGGGGCGCGGCACATGATCGACCCCGGCCGGCTCCTGCAGGCGACGGTGGCGATCTACGGGGCCGAGGCGACCGCGCGCATCTACGGAGAACTGCCGCCGGTGGACGCGGGGCGGGTGATCGAGACGCCCGAAGGCGCCAGCCTCGCGCTGGCCGGCCGCCGGCTGGAGTTCCTGGAGACGCCGGGCCATGCGCGCCACCACGTCGTGGTGCGCGACGCGCGCACCGGGCGGCTCTTCGCCGGCGATACCTTCGGCCTTTCCTACCGGGAGCTCGATCGCGACGGCCTGCAGTTCTCCTTCCCCACCACGAGCCCGTCGCAGTTCGATCCGCCGGCGCTGCTGCGCTCGCTCGAGCGCATGGTTTCCCTTGCGCCGCAGGCCGTTTACGTCACCCATTTCGGGGAGCTGCGCGACGTTGCGCGCCTGGCGGCGGATCTGCGCCGGCTGATCCAGGCGCACGCGGCGCTCGCGCTGCGCCACGCGGATGCGGGCGCCGAGCGGCGCGCCAAACTGACTTCCGGCGTCAGCGAGCTCGTGCTCGCCGAAGCCGAGCGGCAGGGCTGGGCGCTGCGCGGCGAAGCGGCGCTGGCGCTGTTTTCGCTCGACATCGAGCTCAACGCACAGGGCCTGGAGGCGTGGCTGGAATCAAACGCCAGAGGGAAACCGGCGCGTTTTCCCTCTGAAAATCGTTGACACCGGTCTTGGATATCGTGCATCTTCTCGCCACCGCTCCCCGAGAGCGGCATAAAACCGGTCGGCAAGCGGACCGACCATCGTTCAGAGGAGAATCGAGATGGCGAAAAAGAAGGCCAAGAAAAGCGCGAGCAAGAAGCGCAAACCGAATGCGGCGTTCATGAAGCCGATGACGCCGGACGCGACGCTCGCGACGGTGATCGGATCGAGCGCGATGCCGCGCACGGAAGTGACGAAGAAAATCTGGAGCTACATCAAGCGCAACGGGCTCCAGGACAAGAAGAACAAGCGCATGATCAACTCGGACGAGAAGCTGAAGCCCGTCTTCGGCGGCAAGTCGCAGGTCTCGATGTTCGAGATGACCAAGCTGGTCAGCAAGCACCTCAAGTAGCCGCCCCACCTCGAAGCATCGCCGGGGCCAGAGCCCCGATCCGCCGTTGGCGGATCGGGGCTCTGGCCCCGAATTACTTGCGGTGGTAGGCGGAGACGCGCTCCACCTCGTTCTTCGAGCCCAGGATCACCGCGCAGCGCTGGTGCAGGCCTTTGGGCTGCAGGTCGAGGATGCGCGTGGTGCCGTCGGTGGCCGCGCCGCCCGCCTGCTCCACGATGAACGCCATCGGGTTCGCCTCGTACATGAGGCGCAGGCGCCCGTCCCTGTTCTTGGAGTCCCGCGGGTACATGAAGATGCCGCCGCGCGAGATCACGCGGAACACGTCCGCCACCATCGAAGCCACCCAGCGCATGTTGAAGTCCTTGCCGCGCGGGCCGTCCTTGCCGGCGACGCACTCGTCGATGTAGCGCTTCACCGGCGGCTCCCAGCGCCGCGCATTGGACATGTTGATGGCGAACTCCGCGGTGTCCTCCGGGATGCGGATGTCCGGGTGCGTGAGCACGAAGGTGTAGGTTTCGCGGTCGAGCGTGAAGCCGTGCACCCCGTCGCCGACGGTCAGCACGAAGAGCGTGGTCGGCCCGTACACGGCGAAGCCCGCGGCCACCTGGTGGCGCCCGGGCTGCAGGAAGGCCTGCTCGTTGGGCTCGCAGTAGTCGCCCTTCTCCGTCTTGGGGCAGGGCAGCACCGAGAAGATGGTGCCGGTGGAGATGTTCACGTCGATGTTCGAGGAGCCGTCCAGCGGGTCGAACAGCAGCAGGTACTCGCCGCGCGGATAGTGCGTCGGGATGGGCTGCGGATCCTCCATCTCTTCGGAGGCGAGCGCCGCGAGGTTCCCGCCCCATTCGTTCGCGAGCAGCAGGATCTCGTTGGACAGCACGTCGAGCGTCTTCTGCGCCTCGCCGTGCACGTTCTTCGTCGCCGCCCTGCCCAGCCCGTCGGCGAGCGCGCCCTTGTTCACGCGCGTGCTGATGGCCTTGCAGGCGCGGGCGATGGTCTCGATGAGCAGGCGCAGGTCGGCGTTGATCAGCTTCTTGTCGCGCTGGTGCGAGACGAGGAAGTGGGTGAGGTTCATCGGCTTCATGGGCGGCTATTTTATGCGCAGCCGCGCAAACCACGCGCCGCCCAGCAGGCAGGCGGCGATGAGCCAGAAGGCGCTCGCCATGCCCGCCGCCGCCGACAGCGCGCCGGTGGTGAGCGGAATGAAGGTATGGCTGCCGTTCAGCAGCGAGGTGCGCAGCCCCACCGCCTCCCCCTGGCGTCCGGGAGGGGAGGCCTCATAGAGGAGCGACATGATCACCGGCTGCGCGCAGCCCAGGCCGAGCCCGAGCACGAAGGACAGCGCCATCAGCAGCGGCACCCTTTCGACGAAGGGGAAGGCGAGGTAGGCGCTGCCCGAGACCGCGAGCGCCGCGCCGATCACCACCCACTGGCGCAGCCGGCGCACCACGAGCGGCATGGCGAGGCGCACGACGAAGGTAGCGACCGCGAAGGTGGAGAGGATGAGGCCGATGGTGGCCGCCGCGAGCCCCAGCCGCGCGCCGTAGAGCGGGATGAGGAAGGTGAACAGATCCCAGCCCATCGCGAGGAGCAGGCTCACGATCAGCGTGCTGCGCAGCCGCTGCCCGCGCAGCAGCTCGAGCAGCCCCGCGCGGCGCTCGCCGGCCGGCGCCCCGAGCGGCCGCGGCAGCGGCCGGCGCCGGCC
>DATLGR010000475.1:0-4812 GCA_035540415.1 Burkholderiales bacterium
GGTCGAGGATGCGGAACGCGGCATCGCGCTCCGCGTCGCGCTTGGCGGGTGGCGGGCGCGGCGCAGTGGCGCCGGCCGCGGCACGGCCCTCGAAGGGCTTGAGCACGGCGAACGACTCGCGCACGTTCTGCGGATCGGCCAGCGCCGCGGCGGCGGCAAGCCCGGCGGCGAGGACGGCCAGCAGGCGGAGCATGGCGTCCCCTTGCACAAAGCGTGCCGTACATCTCGTTACAGTTTCACGAGGACGCCGGACGCCGCGGCGCGTCTAATCAGGCTATGACGCGATTGGCCGCATTGCTCCTCGCCGCACTGCTCGCCGTTCAGGCGCAGGCCCAGACCCGCACCTACCACCAGGGCGAGCTCGATGCGCTGCTCGCGCCGGTGGCGCTGTATCCCGACGCGCTGCTCATGCAGATCCTCGAGGCGGCCACTTTCCCCGAGGATGTGGCCGCCGCCGCGGCGTGGTCGCGCGCGAATGCGCACCTGCGCGGCGACGAAGCGCTGCGCGCGGTGGAGCCGATGCCCTGGCATCCGAGCGTGAAGGCGCTCGTTGCCTTTCCGGATCTGCTCGCGCGAATGGGCGAGAGCCCGCAGTGGCTGGCGGACCTCGGCGAGGCCTACTACTACCAGGAGCCGCACGTCCTCGACACGGTCCAGGCCCTTCGCCAGCGCGCCCAGGCGGCGGGCTCCCTGCAAAGCGACGCCTATCGGCAGGTCGTCCAGCATCCGCACGCCATTGCCGTGCAGCCTCTGCACCCGCACGTGATCTACGTGCCCTACTACGATCCTTTCCGCGTCTACGGCACCTGGTGGTGGCCGGCCTACAGGCCCGTGGCCTGGCGTCCCTGGCACCCGGCGCCTACCGTGGTGGTGACGCGCGTCTTCGTCACCCAGCAGCCGCTCGCGAAGCGCCCCTACGCGCATCGCCGCCTCGAGCATGCGCCGCCGCCGCACTTCCATAATCACGTGCACCAGGCGCAGCGCGCTCGCCCGATCATCCAGGCCGCCCCACTGCCGGCGCAGCCGCATCGGCACGAACCGCGGCAACCGCATCGCCAGGAAGCGCGGCATCCGCATCGGCAACCGCTTGGGGCCGAAGGCCATCGCCACTTCCGCACCGAAGCTTCTCCCCGCCCGCGCGCCGAAGGCCATCCGCGCATGCGAGCCGAGGGTCATCCGCGCCTGCGCGCCGAAGGACGCGGACCGAATATCCGCTAGACTTTCCTCGCCCACGAGGAAAGTCATGCTGATCCGCAGCCAGGACGACGTCACCCCGGCGGTGCTGCAGGAGATGCACCGCACCCCCGATCCGCGCACGCGCGAAATCCTCGCGTCGCTGGTGCGCCACCTGCACGCTTTCGTGCGCGAGGTGCGCCTGACCGAGCGCGAATTCCAGCAGGCGATCGCGCACATCAACGCCATCGGCCAGAAAACCACCCCGAGCCACAACGAGGCGATGCTGATGGCGGGGGCGCTGGGGGTCTCCAACCTCGTGTGCCTGATGAACAACGGCGAGCGCGGCCGGCGCCCGACGCAGGCGAACAACCTCGGTCCCTTCTACCGCGAAGGCGCGCCGCCGCGCGAGAACGGCGCGTCGCTCCTGATCTCCCCGGTTCCGGGACCACGCCTGGAGTTCCGCGGCTGGGTGCGTGACCTGGAAGGCCGCCCGGTCGCCGGCGCCGAGGTCGACGTATGGCACTCCTCGCCGGTCGGCCTGTACGAGAACCAGGATCCGGGCCAGGCGGAGATGAACCTGCGCGGGCGCTTCACCACCGCCGAGGACGGCGCGTTCTCGTTCGTGAGCGTGAAGCCCGCGGGTTATCCGGTGCCGACCGACGGCCCCACGGGCGCGCTGCTGCGCGCCCAGAAGCGCCACAACATGCGCCCTGCGCACCTGCACTTCCTCGTCTACAAGCCCGGCTACAAGACCATCGCCTCGCAGGTGTACGACCCGGACGACCCCTACCTCGAGACCGACAGCCAGTTCGGCGTCACCGAGGCGCTGATCGGGCAGTTCAAGCGCGTGGACGAAGGCTGGCGCCTGGAGTTCACCTTCGTCCTCGAGCCGGGGGAAGCGCGCCGGCCGCAGGCGCCGATCAGCGCGAAAGTTTCTGCCTAGGACCGTGCCGCGCGTGTTCCGCGCCGCGCTGCTTTCGGCGCGCGACGTTCTGGCTACCGCGGGCCCGCTGGCGCTGGTGGCGCTGCTCGCGCTCGCGGTGGCCTACTGGGCGCTGGACCCGACGCCGCCCCGGCGGGTGGTGCTCGCCACCGGCCCCGAGCACAGCGCCTACGCGCGCTTCGGCGAGCGCTACGCGCAGGAGCTCGCCCGCCACGGCATCCGCGTGGAGCTGCGCGCCACGGCGGGCGCGCTGCAGAACCGGCGCCTCCTGCGAGACCCCAAGGAGCACGTCGACCTCGCGTTCGTGCAGGGCGGCACGAGCGACGGCGCCGCGGCGGAGGAGCCGGAGCAGGCCGTCCGCGCGCACGAGCTCGTTTCCCTCGGGACCGTCGCGTATGACCCGGTCTGGATCTTCTACCGCGCCGCCGCGGCGAAGAAGCTGGGTCGGGAGGCGACCCTGCGCTCCCTCCCCCAGCTTCGCGGGTGGCGCGTGAACGTCGGCGCGCGCGGCAGCGGCACGCCGGGGCTGGTGACCAAGCTGCTCGCCGCCAATGCCGTGGAGCGCGACGAGCTGCGCCGCACGACGCTCGACGAGACCTCGGCGGTCGTGGCGCTGCTCGGGGGCGAGCTCGACGCCGCGGTGCTGGTCTCGCCGCCCGAGTCGCAGATGGTGCAGATGCTGCTCCAGACCCCCGGCATCCGGCTCTACGAGTTCAGTCAGGCCGAAAGCTACGCGCGGCGCCATGCCTTCCTCGCGCCGGTGGTGCTGCCGCGCGGCGTGGCGGACATCGCGCGCGACGTGCCGGCGCGCGACATCCCGCTGGTGGCCACCACCACCTCGCTCCTCGCGCGCGAGGACATCCACCCCGCGCTGGTGCAGCTGTTCGTGCAGGCGGCCGCCCGCATCCACAGCGGCCCCGGCTGGATCGCCCGCGCCGGCCACTTCCCGAATGCCGAGAAAGGCGAGTTCGAGCTCGCCAAGGACGCGGCGCGCTACTACCAGAACGGCCCGCCGCTCCTGCAGCGCTACCTGCCCTTCTGGCTCGCCAACCTGGTCGACCGCATGTGGGTGGCGCTTTTCTCCATCATCGCGGTGCTGATCCCGCTGTCGCGCCTGGTGCCGCCGCTGTACGCCTTCCGCGTGCGCTCGCGCGTATTCCGCTGGTACCGGCACCTGCGCCAGATCGAAGAGGACCTCGAGCGCCGCGCGCGTCCGCGCGAGGACCTCCTCGCCGCGCTCGACCGGCTCGACGAGCGCGCCGCGCACATCGCGCTGCCGCTTTCGTACTCCGACGAGCTCTACGCGCTGCGCCAGCACATCGAGCTGGTCCGCGCGCGGCTGCTCAAGGCCGCCTGATCCCCCGATTCAGGGGGCCGGCGGCGCGGCGCACACCTCTTCGTACCGGTAGCGCTGCTTGAGCAGTCCGTTGTGCTCGAAGACATCGAGCGTCTTCTCGTACGCCGCGCGGGTGATCTCGACGTGCGGCGTCCAGCAGCCGAGCTTCTGGTAGGTGGCGATGCACTCGGCGAGCACCTTCTCGCCGATGTCCGGGAAGTAGGGCTTCTGCGCGCGCGCGATCTCGGCCGCGGGCGCCTCGTTCATGTAGACGCGCGTCTTGCGGTAGGCGCGGATGAACGCCCCGGCCATGTCGCTCGCGAGCCACGCGCGCGTGGCCGCGAGGCTGGAGAAGCCGCAGGGGCCGATCAGCTTTCCGACCTGGGCGAGCACATGGCCCACGCCGTCGGCCGCGAGCTGCTGCGGGAAGGGACCCTGCTGGTGGACGTAATCGCCCTGCCCTGCGCGGAACGCGCGATCGATCTCCGCCGCAGAGCCCAGATAGAGCGGCCTGATCCTGCCGAAGTCGATGCCCGCCCGGTGGCAGGCGTACTTCAGCATGGCGTGCGGCTGGCCGCCCTTGAACATCACCACCTCGGCGCCCTCGAGCTTCCTCCACTCGAAGGCGGGATCGGGCTTGCGCCCGGTGATGAAGAAGCCGTCCATCTCGTTCACCTGCGCGAAATGCACCGCGTGCGGCGTCTCGCCCTTGGCGAGCGTGCCGAACGCCTGGCTCAGGGCCGACTGCACCACGTGCGCCGAGCCGTCGCGCAACGCGGCGAGCGCCGAGACGCCCGGCGGCGACACGGACCACTCGGGCTCGAGCCCCTCCTCCTTCAGGAACCCGCCCGACATCGCCGAGATGAGCGGCGAATAGAACGCGGAGAACAGGGTGAACTGGATGCGGATCTTTTCCACGCGGCGCTCCTCGAAACGGGACCATGAACGATAGGGCCCAGCCCGGGGACGGCGCAAGCGCACGCGCGGCGCTCGCCCTCTTCGATTCGCTGGCGCCGCTGAGCGTCGAGGAGATGCTTGGCGACTGGCGCGGCCGCGGCGTGCCGACCGGCCATCCGTTCGACGGCGCGCTGGAAGCGCTCGGCTGGCACGGCAAGCGCTTCGACGGCCCGGACCACGCGCACCCGCTCGTGTTCGCGAGACCCGGCGGCGAACGGTTCAGCCTCAACCCGTCGCTCGTCCCGCTCGGCCTCGCCTTGCGCCTTGGGCCGGCGCTGACGGCGCCCGCGCTTGCGCGCGCCGTCAGACGGCTCCTGCCCGTGCTCGCCACGCGCAAGCCCAGGGCACGGCTGCGCAGCCTCGCGTTTCGCGGCGTGGCGAGCGCCGCGATGATCTATGA
>DATLGR010000476.1:0-17790 GCA_035540415.1 Burkholderiales bacterium
GTGGGCGTCGTGAACGCCGACACCGCGCTCCTGTCGACCGATTACCGGGCGGCGGAGCGACTGTTCTCCGTGCTCTCGCAGGTGGCCGGCCGCGCCGGCCGCGCGAGCCGCCCGGGCGAGGTGATCGTGCAAACGCGCTACCCGGGCCACCCGCTCTTCGCCGCGCTCGCGCGGCACGATTTCGCCGGCTTCGCCGAATCGCAGCTCGACGAGCGCCGCCAGGCCGGCTTCCCGCCGTTCGTCTTCGAGGCGAGCCTGCGCGCCGAGGCTGTGAAGCTGGACACCGCCCTGCGCTTTTTGCGCCATGCCGCCGCGTGCGTCGCCGCGCCCGAAGCGGTGCGCGTCTACGATCCGGTGCCGGCGCTCATCACGCGGCGCGGCGACCGCGAGCGCGCGCAGCTGGTGATGCAGTCTTCCGCGCGGCCCGCGCTGCAGGGCTACCTCGCCGCGCTCACCGATGCGCTCCATGCCGAGCCGCCGCGCGAGGTCCGCTGGCACGTCGACGTCGACCCGATCGAGTTCGACTAGAATTGGCGCCCTTTTCATGGCAGTCGACGATCCCCGCGCCCATATCGAGCAGGCCCTGCGCAAAGCACTGCGCCAGCTCGTGCCCGCCTCGGCGGAAGCCCCCCTCGTGCTCGAGCGCCCGAAGCAGGCCGGCCACGGCGACTTCTCGTCGAACGTGGCGCTGCAGCTCGCGAAGACCCTGAAGCGCAATCCGCGCGAGCTCGCCCAGGCGATTGCGGCGTGCATCGAGGCCGGCGAGACGATCGAGAAGCCCGAGGTGGCGGGTCCGGGCTTCATCAACTTTCGCCTTCGCTCGGCGACGCGCTCGGGGGTCGTGCGTCAGGTGCTCGAGGCCGGCGCGCGCTACGGCCGCGCCGCCGGACGCCGCGGCGGAAAAGTGCAGGTGGAATTCGTGTCCGCCAACCCGACCGGACCGCTGCACGTGGGCCATGGGCGCCAGGCGGCGCTGGGCGACGCGCTGTCCGCGCTGCTGGAAGCGCAGGGCTACGAGGTCACTCGCGAGTTCTACTACAACGACGCCGGCGCCCAGATCGAGAAGCTTGCGCGCTCGGTGCAGGCGCGCGCGCGCGGCCTGCGGCCCGGCGACCCCGGCTGGCCCGAGGAAGGCTATGCCGGCGAGTACATCGAAGAAATCGCGCGCGCGTTCGTCGCGGCACGCGGCGAGCTCGCCGATCTTGAGGCGGTGCGGCGCTTCGCCGTGGCCTCGCTGCGGCGCGAGCAGGATGCCGACCTGCAGGCCTTCGGCGTGCGCTTCGACGTGTACTACCTGGAGAGCAGCCTCTACACGGAGGGGCGCGTCGACGAGGTGGTGCGCCGCTGGACGGGCAACGGCAAGACCTACGAGAAGGACGGCGCGCTCTGGCTGCGCACCACGCTGTACGGGGACGACAAGGATCGCGTCGTGCGCAAATCCGACGGCGGCTACACCTACTTCGTCCCCGACGTCGCCTACCACGTCACGAAGTGGGATCGGGGCTTCCGCAAGGTGATCAACGTGCAGGGCACGGATCACCACAGCACCATCACGCGGGTGCGCGCCGGGCTGCAGGCGCTCGACGCCGGCATTCCGCCCGGGTACCCCGATTACCTGCTGCACAGCCTGGTGAAGGTGATGCGCGGCGGGGCGGAAGTGAAGATCTCCAAGCGAGCCGGCTCGTACGTGACGGTGCGCGACCTCATCGACTGGGTCGGGCGCGACGCGGTGCGATTTTTTCTGGTGTCGCGCAAGGCCGATTCGGAGTTCGTGTTCGATATCGACCTCGCGCTCCAGCGCACCGAGGACAACCCCGTGTACTACGTGCAGTACGCGCACGCCCGGGTCTGCAGCGTGTTCGCCCAGTGGGGCGGCGATGCGGCGTGCTTGCCGGGCGCCGATCTGGCGCTGCTCGCCGGTGAGCGGGAAACGGCCCTGGTGCGGCGCCTGGCGGAGTTTCCCGAAACGCTGGCCGCCGCGGCCGCCGAGCTCGCGCCGCACGCGGTCGCCTTCTATCTGCGCAGCCTCGCGGGAGAATTTCACAGCTACTATAATGCCGAGCGCATCCTCGTCGACGACGAGGCGCTGCGCACGGCCCGGCTGGCGCTGTGCGCGGCGGTTCGCCAAACGCTCGCCAACGGCCTGTCGCTCCTTGGCGTCAGCGCCCCGGAGAAGATGTAATGGGCAGACCGAGAAACGTTCCCGCCACGCGCAAAGGCTCGGCGGGCGGTTTTCTGCTCGGCATGTTCGTCGGCCTGATCGGCGGGCTCGCCGTCGCGCTGGCCATCGCGTTCTACCTGAACAAGACTCCCGTTCCGTTCCTCACGGCCAAGCCGCGGGCGGACAAGGAGGCGAGCGCCAAGCCGCCGGCCATCGCCGGGCTGCCGCAGGCGAGCGTCGCCGCCGCCCCGGAGAAGCCGCGCTTCGACTTCTACAAGATCCTGCCGGGCCAGGAAGAGCCCGTGTCGGAGCGGGAGCTGCGGGAACGAATGAAGGCCGGCAAGGGTCAACCCGATGTCGCGGGGGACGTTTATTTCATCCAGGCCGGGTCGTTCCAGAACCCGGCGGATGCCGACAACCAGAAGGCGCGGCTCGCCATCCTCGGGTTCGAATCGAGCGTGGAGCCCGCCAACCTTCCCGACAAAGGCACCTGGTACCGTGTGCGGCTCGGGCCGTTCAACAAGCTCGACGAGATCAATCGCATCCGCCAGGCCCTGGCGCAGAACAACATCGACGCCAGCCTGGTCAAGGTGAAGGAGCAGCGCTAGCCATGACTAAATTGCAGTCGATTCTGTTCGCAGCCGTGCTCGCCCTGCCCCTCGCGGCCGCGGCGCAGCCGCAGGGCGCCTACACCGAGCTCAGCCCGCCGCAGCCGACCGAGTCCAAGGGCCAGATCGAGGTGGTCGAGTTTTTCTGGTACGGCTGCATCCACTGCTACACCCTCGAGCCGCACATCGAGGCATGGCACAAGAAGCTGCCTCGCGACGTCGCGTTCCGGCGCATCCCCGCCGTGTTCAACCAGCGCTGGGCGCACGACGCGGCGATCTTCTACACGTTCGAAGCGATGGGCCTGGTCGACAAGCTGCACCGCCCGCTCTTCGACGCGATCCACCGCGACCGGCTGCGCACCGACGACCAGGCGGCATTCGCCGGCTGGCTGGAGCAGCAGGGCGTCGAGCCGAAGAAGTTCTTCGATACCATGAAGTCCTTCGCCGTGCAGAGCCGCACGCGCCGCGCCGTGCAGCAGACGGTCGCCTACAAGATCGACGGTACCCCGGCCATGGCCGTCAACGGCCGCTACACGGTGAGCGCCGGCCAGGGCGGCACCCAGCAGGGCATGCTGCAGACCGTCGATGCCCTCGTCACGAAGCTCCGCAAGGAGCAGTAAATAATTCGGGGTCAGGGTCGTAATTCGCGGCACGCGCGCTCAGCCGAATTACGACCCTGACCCCGAATCTGCAGCGCATCGTCATCACCGGTGCGTCCTCGGGAATCGGCGAGGCGCTCGCCCGGCATTACGCGCGGGCCGATGCCGTGCTCGGGCTTATGTCGCGGCGGCCGCCTCCGCCAGGGCTTCCCGGCACGATCGTGCCCTATGCGCTCGATGTCGCCGACGTCCCGGCGCTCGGGCGCGCGGCGGCCGATTTCCTGTCGCGCTTCGGCGCACCGGATCTGGTGATCGCCAACGCGGGGGTGGGCGCGGGCACGCACGCCGACGATCTGCACGACATCGCCACCCTGCGCCGCATTCTCGACGTGAACGTCGCCGGCCTGGCCGCGACGCTGGCGGCCTTCGCGCCGGCGATGCGCCGCGCCGGTGGCGGCACCCTGGTCGGTATCGCGAGCGTGGCGGGCTTCCGCGGCCTGGCGGGAAACGGCGCCTACTGCGCCTCCAAGGCGGCGGCGATCACCTGGATGGAAAGCCTGCGGGCTGAGCTCCACGGCAGCGGCGTGTGCGTGGTGTGCGTCTGCCCGGGCTATATCGATACGCCGCTCACCCGCGTCAACCGCTTCCACATGCCGTTCCTACTGCCCGCCGACGAGGCGGCGCGGCGCATCGCGCGCGCCATCGCCGCGCGGCGCCGGCTCGCCGTGGTGCCATGGCAGATGGCAGCCGCGTCGGTGGTGCTGCGCTCGATGCCGGGGTGGCTCTTCGATCGCCTGGCGGCCCGCGCGCCGCGCAAGCCGCGCTAGGCCCCGCTCGACTTCCTGGCCGCGATGCGCATCTTGGCGTAGCTGCCGGGCGCGTCCTCCAGCACGGAGAGGCCGGCGCCGGGCACGCGCGAGGGGACCTTGGGCTCGCCCTCGTTCTGGCGCTCGATCCAGGCGCGCCAATCCTCCCACCACGAGCCGGGAACCTGGCGCGCGCCGGCGAACCAGGCGTCCGGGGTGTCGGGGAACGCGTCGTTCACCCAGTAGTGGTACTTGCCCGACGCCGGGGGATTGACGATGCCGGCGATATGCCCCGAGCCGCCGAGCACGAAGCGCACCGGTCCGCCCAGGTACTTCGCGCCCTTGTAGGTCGTCTTCCACGGCGCGATGTGGTCCTCGACCGTCGAGATGAAGTACGAAGGCACCTTCACCGCCGAGAGGTCGACCGGCACGCCGTCGAGCTCGATCCCGCCCGGCACGCCGAGCAGGTTCTTGATGTACATGCTGCGCAGGTAGAAGCTGTGCATGCGCGCCGGCATGCGCGTGGAGTCGGCGTTCCAGTACAGCAGGTCGAACGGGAACGGGTCCTTGCCGAGCAGGTAGTTGTTCACCACGAACGACCACACCAGGTCGTTCGCGCGCAGCAGGTTGAAGGTGCCCGCCATCTCCGAGCCCTCCAGGTAGCCGCGCTCGTTCATTTTCCGCTCGAGGCTGGCGACCGTTTCCTCGTCGATGAACACGCCGAGCTCGCCCGGCTCGGAGAAATCCAGCAGGCTCACGAAGTACGTCGCGCTCGCAACGCGCTGCGCCTGGCCCTTGTTCGCGAGGTACCCGAGCGTGGCGCCGAGGAGCGTTCCGCCCAGGCAGTAGCCGATGACGTTCGCCTCGAGCTCGCCGGTGGCCTTGGCCACCGCGTCGAGCGCGGCGAGCGCCCCCTCCTTCATGTAGTCGTCGAAGCCCTTCTGCGCGAGCCGCGCGTCGGGGTTGACCCAGGAGAGCACGAACACCGTATGGCCCTGCGCCACCGCCCAGCGGATGAAGGAGTTCTTCTCCCGCAGGTCCAGGATGTAGTACTTGTTGATCCACGGCGGAATGATCACCAGCGGGCGGCGGTGGACTTCCGGCGTCGCCGGCTCGTACTGGATGAGCTGCATGAGATCGGTCTGGAAGACCACCTTGCCCGGCGTGGTGGCCACGTTCTTGCCGAGCTCGAACGCGCGCTCGTCGGTCATGGAGATGCGCAGCTGGCCGCCGCCCTTCTCCAGGTCCGCGAGCAGGTTGTTCAGGCCGCGCACCAGGTTCTGGCCGCCGCTTTGCAGGGTTTCGCGCAGTACCTGCGGATTGGTGAGCAGGAAGTTCGACGGCGCCAGCGCATCGATGTACTGGCGGGTGAAGAAGGCGACCTTCTTCTCCGATTCGGGCGGCAGCCCCTCCACGTTCGCCACGGCGCTTTGCAGGTGCCGCGCGGCGATGAGGTAGGACTGCTTGATGTGGTCGAAGATGAAGTTGCTCGACCAGTCGTCGTCCTTGAAGCGCGCATCGCCCTTGGCCGGCTCGGCCACCGGCGGCGCCTGCAGGCCCATCAGGCGCATCCAGCTCGCCTGCCAGAGCCGCGCGTAGTCGAGCCACAGGTTCATCGACACGCTGGCCATCAGCGCCGGGTCGGCCGCCACGCGGACATAGAGGTCCATGAAAGCCTTGGCGATGCCCATCTCGTCGCGCACCGCGGCCGACAGGCTCTCGGACTGCTTCTGCGCGAATTCGCCGAGGAGCTTGGAGGAGCGTCCGGCGACGTCGTGGCAAACCCTGGCGATGTCGCTGTCTTCTTGGCTCATTCGGTAGCGTAGCGCATGACGCCATCCACGCCGGCGGCGCGGCGGGCCTGGCCCGAATAGTACAGATAGTGCAGGTGGGCAATGGCCTCGCCCATGGCAAAAAACGTCTGGTGCGGATCCAGCGGCCGCCGGAACAGCACGCCGAGCAGGTCGCCGGCGCTCCGGGCGGTGCCTTTCATGGCGTCCTTGAGCTCGGCGAGGCGCGCCTGGTGGTGCCGCTCGAGCTGCTCGACGCGGGCATGCGCGCCGCGGAAGGGCTTGCCGTGCGAGGGCAGGACGAGGACGTCCGGCGGCAGCGCGCGGTAGCTTTCCAGCGACTGCAGGAACAGGCGCAGCGGATCGCCTTCGGGGTCGATCGACCACACGCTCACGTTGGTGGAGATCGTGGACAGCAGCATGTCGCCCGCGATGACGACGTTGAGGCCGGGGCAGTGGAGCGACAGGTGCTCCGGGGCGTGCCCGTGGCCGATGATCGCCTGCCAGTCGCGCCCGCCGATGCGCACCACGTCGCCCTCCAGCACGCGGCGGTAGGAATTCGGGAACGCCGGAACGAGCTGGGTGTAGCGGCTGTTGCCGCGCATCGCCGACATGCGGCTCGCGCGCTCCTCGCCGAGCCCGTTGCGGCGGAACACCTCGATCACCGCCTCGCTGGTATAGCCCGCCGCCGAGGCGCGCACCGCATGCGCGGTGAGGTACTCGCCCTGCGTGGTCCAGAGCGGGGCGCCGAAGCGCTCGCACAGCCAGGCGGCGTTGCCCGCGTGGTCCGGATGGTAGTGGGTCAGGATCACGCGGCTGACCCCGGGCACGCGCTTCAGGATCTCGTCCCACAGGCGCCGCGTGCGCTCGTCGCCGATGCCCGTGTCGACGATCGTCCAGCCCGCATCATCGGCTTCCTCGATGAGCCACAGGTTGATGTGGTCGAGCTGGAACGGCAGCGGCATGCTGAGCCAGTGCACGCCGGGCGCGACTTCGAGCGTCGTGCCGGGGGGCGGGGTCTCGGGCCAGGGATAGTGGAGCGAAGACATCAGCTAAAATCGGTCGAACCCTATCATGGAAACGGAGCGCGTCGAGTTCTCGATCAGCGATCTGGCGCGCGAGTTCGACGTCACGCCGCGCACCATCCGCTTCTACGAGGACCAGGGACTGCTCGCGCCGCGGCGCGACGGCCAGCGCCGCATCTATACCCCCCGCGACCGCACCCGGCTCAAGCTCACCCTGCGCGGCAAGCGCCTGGGCCTCACGCTCTCGGAGATCCGCGAGCTCATCGACCTGTACGAGCCCGGGCGCGACGAGCGCCCGCAGCTCGAGCGCTTCCTGGCGGTGCTCGAGCTGCACAAGACGCACCTCGAGCAGCAGCGCGCCGACATCGAGGCGCAGCTCTCCGAACTCGCCGCCTTCGAGAAGCGGGTGCGCAAGCAGCTCAAGCGTAGTTGACGTTTACGTCAACGTCAAATAGGCTCCCCGAGTGAACGCGCCCGCCGATCCCCGCTTCGCCCAGCGCTGCCGCGAGAGCTTCGGCCGGCAGAAGGCCATGGCGCTGATCGGCGCCCGTCTCGCGCGGGTGGAACCGGGGTTCGTGGAGATCGAGCTGCCCTACCGCGATGACCTCACCCAGCAAAAGGGCTTCGTCCACGGCGGCATCCTCGGCATGATCGCCGACACCGCGTGCGGCTACAGCGCGTTTTCGCTCATGCCGGCCGGCTGCTCGCTCGTCACGGTCGAGTACAAGATCAATATCCTCGCGCCGGCGCGAAGCGGGCTGGTCGCAAAGGGCCAGGTCGTCAAGCCCGGCCGCACGCTGACGATCGCGCGCGCGGAGGTGTACGCTGACGACGGGAAGCATGTCGCCACCATGCAGCAGACGCTGATGATGCTCGCCAACACCCCGGACACGCCGGAATGAACCTGCTGCGCTTCGACCACGGCGAGACCATCGCCATGCTGCGCGCGACGGTGCAGGACTTCGCCGCGAAGGAGCTCGCGCCGCGCGCGGCCGAGATCGACGCGCGCAACGAGTTTCCCGCGGACCTGTGGCGCAAGCTCGGCGCGCTCGGCCTGCTCGGCATCACGGTGGAGGAGGAGTACGGCGGCACGGCCATGGGCTACCTCGCGCACATCGTCGCCATGGAGGAGATCTCGCGCGCCTCCGCCTCGGTCGGCCTGTCCTACGGGGCGCACTCCAACCTGTGCGTGAACCAGATCCGGCGCAACGGCTCCGAGGCGCAGAAGCGCAAGTACCTTCCCCGGCTCATCAGCGGCGAGCACGTCGGCGCGCTCGCGATGTCGGAGCCCGGCGCGGGGTCCGACGTAGTCGGCATGAAGTTGCGCGCACAGAAGACGCAGAGCGGCTACCGCCTCAACGGCAACAAGATGTGGATCACCAACGGGCCCGACGCCGACGTCCTGGTGATCTACGGCAAGAGCGAGAACGGCATCACCGCATTCCTCGTCGAAAAGGGCATGAAGGGGTTCTCCACCGCGCAGAAGCTCGACAAGCTCGGCATGCGCGGCTCCAACACGTGCGAGCTGGTGTTCCGCGACTGCGAAGTGCCCGCCGAGAACGTCCTCGGCAAGGAGGGCGCGGGCGTCAAGGTGCTGATGTCGGGCCTGGACTACGAGCGCGCGGTGCTCGCCGGCGGCCCGCTCGGCATCATGGCGGCCTGCCTCGACGTGGTGGTGCCCTACGTGCACGAGCGCCGGCAGTTCGGCCAGCCGATCGGCGAGTTCCAGCTCATGCAGGGCAAGCTCGCCGACATGTACACCACTTTCTCCGCCTGCCGCGCCTACGTCTACGCCGTGGGCCAGGCGCTCGACCGCGACGAGACCACGCGCAAGGATGCCGCCGGCGCGATTCTCTACGCCGCCGAGAAAGCCACCTGGATGGCGGGCGAGGCCATTCAGGCGCTCGGCGGCATGGGCTACATCAACGAAACGCCTTGCGGGCGCCTGTGGCGCGACGCCAAGCTCTACGAGATCGGCGCCGGCACCTCGGAAATCCGCCGCTGGCTCATCGGCCGGGAGTTGTTCGCCGAAACCACCTAGACCGGGGACGGAGCCCGGGCTCCGTCCCCAAAAGCGGAGCCCGGGCTCCGTCCCCAAAAGCGAAAGGAATTCGAATGCAATCTGACCCGATCGTGATCGTCTCGGCAGCGAGAACGCCGATGGGAGGCTTCCAGGGCGAGCTGAAAGGCTTTGCTGCGCCGGAGCTCGGCGCGGCCGCGATCCGCGCCGCGGTGGAGCGCGCGAAGCTGAAGCCCGAGGCGGTGCAGGAAGTCATCATGGGCTGCGTGCTGCCGGCGGGCCAGGGCCAGGCGCCGGCGCGCCAGGCGGCCCTCGGCGCGGGGCTCCCGCTCGCTGCCGGCTGCACGACGGTCAACAAGATGTGCGGCTCCGGGATGAAAGCGGCGATGTTCGCGCACGATCTGCTCGCCGCCGGCTCGGCCGACGTGATCGTCGCCGGCGGCATGGAGTCGATGACCAACGCCCCCTACCTCCTGCCCAAGGCGCGCGCGGGCTTGCGCATGGGCCACGGCCAGGTGCTGGATCACATGTTCTATGACGGTTTGGAAGATGCGTATGACAAGGGCCGGCTGATGGGCACGTTCGCCGAAGACTGCGCCTCGAAGTACGCGTTCAGCCGCGGGGCGCAGGACGCCTTCGCCATCCAGTCGCTCAAGCGCGCGCAGGCCGCCAACAAGGAAGGCTGGTTCGCCTGGGAGATCACGCCGCTCGCGATCAAGGCGGGCAAGGAGGAGAAGTTCATCGAAACCGACGAGCAGCCCTTCAAGGCGCAGCTCGACAAGATCCCGGGGCTCAAGCCGGCGTTCCGCAAGGACGGCACCGTGACGGCCGCCAACTCGAGCTCCATCTCCGACGGGGCGGCGGCGCTCGTGCTGATGCGCCGCTCGAGCGCCGAGCGCCGCGGGCTCGCGCCGCTGGCGGTGATCCACGGCCACGCCACGCACGCCCAGGCGCCCGCCGAGTTCACCACCGCCCCGGTCGGGGCGATCAGGACATTGCTCGAAAAAACCCGCTGGAGCGCCAAGGAGGTCGACCTCTACGAGATCAACGAAGCCTTCGCGGTGGTCACCATGGCGGCGATGCGCGAGCACGATCTGCCACACGACAAGGTGAACGTGCACGGGGGCGCCTGCGCGCTTGGCCACCCGATCGGCGCCTCGGGCGCGCGTATCGTGGTGACCCTGCTCGGCGCGCTGAGAAAGTACGGGCTGAAGCGCGGCGTCGCCAGCCTGTGCATCGGCGGCGGCGAAGCCACGGCGCTCGCGCTCGAGCTCGCTTGAAGCGCGAGCTGCAGGCGCTGCTCGACCGGGCGCGGTTCCTGCGCCCGTACGGATTCCGGGTGATCAGCGCCGACAAGCGCAAGTGCACGCTCGAGCTGCCGCACAAGCGCTCGCTCGAGCGGCCCGGCGGCATCATCAACGGCCCGGCGCTGATGGCGGCGGCCGACTGCGCGATGTGGCTTGCGATCAAGGCGCGGCTCGGGGTCGACGGCGATGCGCTGACCTCGGAGCTCAACACCGCGTTCCTCGCCCCGGCCAAGGACGAGCACGTCTACTGCACCGCCCGGATCCTTACCATGGGCCGGCGGCGCATCTACGGCGTTGCCGAGTGCCACGGCAAGAACGGCGGCCTTTTCAGCCACCATACCGTCACCTATGTCCGGCCCGGCTGAAGAGATCCGCGCGGCGGTGCGCCGTTACGCGCGCGAGCAGCTCGCGCCGCACGCCGCGCGCTGGGACCGCGAGCAGACGTTCCCGCGCGAGGCGCTTGCCGGCCTTGCCGCGATGGGCTTGTACGGCGTCGCCATCCCGGAGAAATGGGGCGGCGCCGGGCTCGACGCCACCGCGATGGCGGTCGCATGCGAGGAAATCGCCGCCGGCGACTGCGCCACCGCCACGATCGTCGCGGTCAACAACCTCGTGGCCGGGATTCTTGACGGCTATGGTTCCGAGGCTCAGAAGACCAAGTACCTGAAGCCCCTCGCCACGGGGCAGCTCCTGGGCGCTTTCGCCCTGACCGAGCCGCACGTGGGCTCCGACGCGAGCGCCATTACCACGCGCGCCGAGCGCGACGGCGCGCATTACGTGCTGAACGGCGTCAAGCAGTTCATCACCTCGGGCCAGAACGCGGACATCGCCGTGGTCTTCGCAGTCACGGCCCGGGACGCCGGCAAGCGCGGCATCAGCGCGTTCCTCGTGCCGACGAAGGCGCCGGGCTACGTCGTCGCGCGCCTGGAGGAAAAGACCGGCCAGCGCGCCTCCGATACGGCGCAGATCGTGCTCGAGAACTGCCGGGTGCCCGCGGAGAACCTGCTTGCGCAGGAAGGCGTGGGCTACCGCATCGCGCTCGCCAACCTGGAGTCGGGCCGCATCAACGTGGCGGCCCAGGCCACCGGCGTGGCGCGCGCGGCGCTCGAGGCGGCGCTCGCCTACGCGCGAGAGCGCCGCAGCATGGGAAAGGCGCTGGTCGAGCACCAGGCGGTCGCCTTCCGCCTCGCCGACATGGCCACCCAGGTCGAGGCCGCGCGGCAGCTTTACCTGCACGCGGCGCGGCTCCGCGATGCGGGCCAGCCTTGCATCAAGGAAGCGTCGATGGCGAAGCTCTTCGCCTCCGAGATGGCCGAGCGCGTGTGCTCGGATGCGATCCAGATCCACGGCGGCTACGGCTACGTCGCCGACTTCCCCGTCGAGCGCCTGTGGCGCGACGTGCGCGTGACCCAGATCTACGAAGGCGCGAGCGACATCCAGCGCCTGGTGATCGCGCGCGCTTTGGAGCAGGCGTGAAGGCGCTGAAGGTGCTCGCGCGCAGCCGCTCTCCCTCTTTCACGCGGCACTATCTCCGGCGTCAGACACCCGGCGAGCCGCGCACCGTTTGCCGCGTCGCGTGGTGGAGCGGCGATGGCAAGCCGGTCGACTATCGAAGGGGCACGAGCGACGTCGCGCTCGTGTACGACGTGTTGTTCAAGCCGGGCCGCAAATCCGAGTACTGGCTGCCCGAGGCCCTACAGCCGAAGCGCGTCCTCGACATCGGCGCCAACATTGGCGTGACCGCGCGCTACCTGGCGCACCGGTTTCCCAACGCCGAGATCCATTGCTTCGAGCCGATCGAGGAGAACCTGGCGATGCTGCGCGGCAATGTCGCGGGCTGCAAGGTCACGGTGCACCCATACGGGCTGGCGGCGGCTTCCCGGATCGCGGAGTTCACCATCCCGCGTGAGGTGGAGACTAACTGGGGAAACTATTCCATGCTCGCGCGGGACGGCGATGCGTCGAGCCGCCGCAGCGCCCGAGTGCGTGCCGTGCGCGAGGTGCTCGGCGAAATCGGCGGCGCGTCGATCGACCTCATCAAGATCGACGTGGAAGGGGCGGAGGCCGACATCCTCGGCGCCGTCCCGGATGACGCGCTCGCGCAGGTGACGTGGATCTATGGAGAGCTTCATGACGCCCTCAATCCGGGGGGCAGCTTCGGCATTCTGGCGCGCCTGGCGCAATGGTTCGACATCGAGGTACACAAGCCGATGCGAAAGCGCGGCTGGTTCTTCGACGCCTGCCGCAAGGACAGCTCGCATCGCTTCGGCAGCTTCCGGAGGGGCCGCTAGCCCATGGCGTTGCTGCGCAGCGCACTGAATCCCCGCGCGGCCGAGTTCCGCGCGAACGCCGAGCGCATGCAGGCGCTGGTGTCCGATCTCAAGGAGAAGGTGGCGCTCGTCAGCCGGGGCGGCGATGAAGCCGCGCGCCGCAAGCACGTCGAGCGCGGCAAGCTCCTGCCGCGCGAGCGCGTGCTCGCGCTGCTCGATCCCGGCTCGCCGTTTCTCGAGATCGGCCAGCTCGCCGCCTGGGGGATGTACGGCGGCGACGTGCACTCGGCCTCCATCATCTGCGGCATCGGGCGCGTGTCGGGGCGCGAGTGCGTGATCGTGGCGAACGACGCCACGATCAAGGGCGGCACCTACTACCCGATGACGGTCAAGAAGCACCTGCGCGCGCAGGAGATCGCGGGGCAGAACCGCCTGCCGTGCATCTACCTCGTCGACTCGGGCGGCGGCTACCTGCCCGAGCAGGACAACGTCTTTCCCGACCGAGAGCATTTCGGCCGGATCTTCTACAACATCGCCAACCTGTCCGCGGCCGGCATCCCGCAGATCGCTTGCGTAATGGGGTCGTGCACCGCCGGCGGCGCCTATGTGCCGGCGATGTCGGACGAGTCGATCATCGTGCGCGGCCAGGGCACCATCTTCCTCGGCGGCCCGCCGCTCGTGAAGGCGGCGACCGGCGAGGTGGTGAGTCCCGAAGAGCTCGGCGGGGCGGACGTGCACACGCGCATCTCGGGGGTCGCAGACCACTACGCGCTCGACGACCGGCACGCGCTTTCGATCGTCCGCCGCATCGTTTCCAACCTGAACCGGCCGAAGCGGGTGGATCTGGAGCTGCGCGAGCCGCGCGAGCCGCTCTATCCCGCCGAGGAGCTCTACGGCATCGTCCCGGCCGACCCGCGCAAGCCCTACGACGTGCGGGAGGTGATCGCGCGCCTCGTGGACGGCTCCGAGCTCGACGAGTTCAAGCAGAACTATGGCGCCACGCTCGTGACCGGCTTCGCCCGCATCCACGGCTACCCGATCGGCATTCTCGGCAACAACGGCATCCTGTTCTCCGAGTCCTCGCTCAAGGCGACGCACTTCATCGAGCTCGCGGCGCAGCGGCGCATCCCGCTCCTGTTCCTGCAGAACATCACCGGCTATATGGTGGGCAAGAAGTACGAGGCCGGCGGCATCGCCAAGGACGGCGCCAAGATGGTGACCGCGGTGGCCACGGCGCGGGTGCCGAAGTTCACCATGATCCTCGGCGGCTCCTTCGGCGCCGGCAACTACGGCATGTGCGGCCGCGCCTATTCGCCGCGGTTCCTGTGGATGTGGCCCACGGCGCGGATCTCGATCATGGGCGGCGAGCAGGCGGCCAGCGTGCTCGCCACGGTCCGCGGCCAGTTCAAGTCCAGGGAGGACGAAGAGGCGTTCAAGAATCCCATTCGCGAGCAGTACGAGCGCCAGGGGCACCCCTATTACTCGAGCGCCCGCCTGTGGGACGACGGCGTGGTCGACCCGGCCGATAGCCGGCGCCTGCTCGCCCTTGCGCTCTCCGCCGCGCTCAACGCGCCGGTGGAGGATACGAAGTTCGGCCTTTTCCGCATGTGACCGAGCCATGCTGAACATCGACAGACAGGACGGCATCGCGCGCATCACGCTCGACCGGCCCGCCGTGCGCAACGCATTCGACGACGCGCTCATCGCGTCGCTCACGAGCCTGCTGCGCGAGATCGAGAAGGACGACAACATCCGGGTGGTGGTGCTCGCCGGCAACGGGCCGGCGTTCTGCGCCGGCGCGGATCTCAACTGGATGAAGCGCATGGCGGGCTACGGCTACGACGAGAACCGCGCCGACGCCCAGGCGCTCGCGGCCATGCTCGCGACGCTCGATCGCCTGCCCAAGCCGACCATCGCCCGGGTGCACGGGCCGGCGTTCGCGGGCGGCACCGGGCTGGTGGCCGCCTGCGATATCGCGGTGGGGACGCCGGAGGCGAAGTTCTGCCTGTCGGAAGCGAAGCTCGGCCTCTCGCCCGCGACGATCAGCCCCTACGTCCTCCGGGCCATGGGCGAGCGCATGGCGCGGCGCTACTTCCTCACCGCCGAGGTGTTCGACGCCGCCGAGGCCAGCCGCATCGGCCTTCTGTCCCTGCTGGTCCCGGCCGCGGAGCTCGATGCCGCGGTGGAAGGCCTCGTCAGGCATCTGCTGGCCGGCGGGCCGCAGGCGCTCGCGAAGATCAAGGATCTCATCCGCTCGGTGGCGAACCGCGTGCCGGACGATGAGCTGATTGCCGACACGGCAATGCGCATCGCCGAGATCCGCGGCTCGCCCGAAGGCAAGGAAGGCATCGCGTCGTTCCTCGAGAAGCGGAAGCCCTCCTGGTGTTCGCCAAGATCCTGATCGCCAACCGCGGCGAGATCGCCTGCCGCGTGATGCGCACGGCATCGCGCCTGGGCATCGCCACCGTGGCCGTGTACGCCGAGGCCGATGCCGCGGCGCTCCATGTGCGCCTGGCCGACGAGGCCTGGCCGATCGCGGGCTACCTCGACATCGATTCGGTCCTCGCCGCCGCCCGCTCGAGCCGCGCCGAGGCCGTGCACCCGGGCTACGGCTTTCTTTCGGAGAACGAGGATTTCGCCGCCGCCTGCGAGCGCGCCGGGCTCGCCTTCATCGGCCCCTCGGCCGAGGCGATCGCCGCGATGGGCGACAAGGCCGCCGCCAAGCGGCGCATGGAAAAGGCCCGCGTGCCGCTCGTGCCCGGTTACCACGGCGAGGCGCAGGAGTCCGCCCTGCTGGCGAAGGAGGCCGCGCGGATCGGATTTCCGGTGCTCATCAAGCCCTCCGCGGGCGGAGGCGGCAAGGGGATGCGCATCGTCCGCGCCGAGCAGGAGTTCGCCAGGAACCTCGAGGCGGCCAAGCGCGAGGCGAAATCGACGTTTGGCGACGACCGCGTCCTCGTCGAGCGCTACATCGAGCGGCCGCGGCACATCGAGGTGCAGGTGTTCGGGGATGCGCACGGCAACGTGGTCCACCTCTTCGAGCGCGACTGCTCGGTGCAGCGGCGCCACCAGAAGGTGCTCGAGGAAGCGCCCGCGCCGGGGATGACGCCCGAGCGCCGCCGCGAGATGGGCGCGGCCGCGGTGGCCGCGGCGCGCGCCATCGGCTACCGCAGCGCCGGCACGGTGGAGTTCATCGCCGAGCAGGACGGGCGCTTCTACTTCATGGAGATGAACACGCGGCTGCAGGTCGAGCACCCCGTCACCGAGATGATCACCGGCCTCGATCTCGTCGAGCTGCAGCTTCGCGTCGCGGCGGGCGAGGCGCTGCCCTTCACGCAGGAGGCGCTTCGCTTCTCGGGCCATGCCATCGAGGCGCGCATTTACGCGGAGGACCCCGAGCGCGACTTCCTGCCCTCCACCGGCCGGCTGGTGCATGCGGCCTTCCCGCCGCCGGCGCCGGGCGTGCGCGTCGATGCCGGGGTCGAGGCCGGCGCCGAGGTGACGCCCTGGTTCGATCCCATGCTCGCGAAGCTGATCGTGCACGGCGAGGACCGCGCGCAGGCGCTGGCGCGGCTGCGCCAGGCGCTGGACGCGGTCGAGATCGCCGGCGTGAAGACGAACGTGGCGTTCCTGCGCCGCGTCGCGGCCTCGCGCGCCTTCGCGCAGGCCGAGCTAGAAACCGGCCTCATCGAGCGCAACCGCGCGGAGCTCTTCCCGCCGCCAGGCGACGCGCCGCTGGAGGCGCTCGCGGCCGCGGCGTATGCGGAGCTCGCCGAGGAGGCCCGCGAAGGCCGCGAGCACGCCGCGGCCTCGGGCGATCCCTACTCGCCCTGGTTCCGCGTCGACGGGTGGCGGCTGAACGCGGATTCGCACCACGACTTCGTGTTCCTGGACGGCCAGACCGAGCACCCGGTGCGGGTCCTCTTCGTGGAGGAAGCGCTGCGCCTGTCGGCGCTCGGCGCCGAGCATGCGCTCGCCGGCGAGGCACTGGGCGAGGGCGTGCTGCAATTGCGCCTCGATGGCCGCAGCTTCCGCGCGCGCGCGGTGCGCGACGGGGCGGACTGGCACATCTTCTGGAACGGCGCGCATCGACGCCTGTCGCTCAAAGAGGAGCTCCCCGCGGCCGCGCAGGCGCACGCGGGCTCGCTCACCGCGCCCATGCCGGGCAAGGTGGTCCAGGTGCTCGTGAAGAGCGGCACCCGGGTGAAGAAAGGTGAGCCCTTGCTCATCCTGGAAGCGATGAAAATGGAGCACACGATTACCGCGCCGGCCGACGGCGTGGTCCGCGAAATCCACTATGCCGCCGGCGAGCAGGTCGCCGAAGGTGCGGAGCTTATCGCCCTTGAGTGATCGCGTTCGCATCGTCGAAGTTGGGCCGCGCGACGGGCTGCAGAACGAGCCGCGCGAGGTACCCACCGCGGTGAAGCTCGAGCTGATCGAGCGCCTGGCGGACGCCGGGCTGCCGGCCGTCGAGGCCACGGCGTTCGTGTCGCCCAAGTGGGTGCCGCAGATGGCCGACCACACCGAGGTGCTCGAGCGCCTGCGGCGCAAGCCGGGCGTCGACTACCCGGTGCTCGCGCCCAACCTCAAGGGCTTCGAGGCGGCGCGGGCCGCCGGCGCGCGCGAGGTCGCCATCTTCGGCGCCGCCTCGGAGGCGTTCTCACGGCGCAACATCAACTGCTCGATCGCCGAGTCGCTGGAGCGCTTCCGGCCGGTGCTCGAGGCCGCGCGCGAGCACGGCATCAAGGTGCGCGGCTACGTCTCCTGCGTGCTCGGCTGTCCGTACGAAGGAGAAGTAAATCCCGACAAAGTCGCGGAAGTGGCGGCGGCGCTTCATGCCATGGGCTGTTACGAGGTGTCGCTCGGCGACACGATCGGCGTCGGCACGCCGGGACGGACGAAAGCGATGATCGCCGCCTGTGCCGCGCGGATGCCTGTGGAGCGCCTCGCCGGGCACTACCACGACACCTACGGCCAAGCGCTCGCGAACATCTATGCCTCGGTCGAGCTCGGCGTGCGCACCTTCGACGCGTCGGTGGCCGGCCTGGGCGGCTGCCCCTATGCGGCGGGCGCCTCGGGCAACGTCGCGACCGAGGACGTGGTCTACATGCTGGAAGGGATGGGGATCCGCACGGGCGTGGACCTCGACAAGCTGATCGACGCGTCCCGGCTGGCGTCCACCTTCGTGGGCCACGAGATGCCGT
>DATLGR010000477.1:0-12819 GCA_035540415.1 Burkholderiales bacterium
TGGGGATCGAAGAGCTGTCGGAAAAGCATGTCGTGATTTTGCTAGAATGGCGCCCTCTTCGGGACGGGTGCTTAGCTCAGCGGTAGAGCACTTCCTTCACACGGAAGGGGCCACAGGTTCGATCCCTGTAGCACCCACCAATCCAAGCCTGACCGGCGAGCTTACCCCAGCCGCCTCCTTGTTGACACAAGCGGCGACCGCTCGCCGTGCGCCGCGGTCTCACTTTTCCGCAGTTTGATCCGAGGAGGAGACCGCCATGACCGCGATGCATGTCAGCACCCTGCAGACAAAGTCGCACGACCAGCCCGACGAAGTCCGATCGCCGGACAAGACGCGCGTTGAAGTCGTACGGTTGAAGGATTACACGATGGGGCGCTTCATCTTCCAGCCCGGCTGGCGCTGGTCCGAGTGCGTGAAGCCGGTGGCGAAGACGGAAAGCTGCCAGGCCGGGCATGTGGGCTACTGCGTCTCGGGCAGGATCACGGTGCGCATGGCCGACGGCTCGCAGATCAGCATCCAGCCGGGCATGTCGTACACCATTCCGCCGGGGCACGATGCCTGGGTCGAGGGCGACGAGCCCTTCATCGGCCTCGAGATGATGAGCGCGGAGACCTACGCCAGGCCGTCCTAGCGGGCAGGCTCCTGCGTCCAGCGGCCCGCGCCGGCGTCGTACGTCCACGCCGCGCTCGGCGCCGGGCCGGACAGATTCTCGATGCGCACCGCGCGGCCCTGCGCGATCGGCTCCGCGGCGGCGCTCTTCGCTTCCTCGAGCGTGCGGGCGCGCACGGTGGGGCGGCCGTCGACGTACAGCACGAAACCGTGCGGCAGTTCCGCGGACATCGCGGGGCGCTAGATCGCCTCGTCCTTGAAGAGGTTGCGCGGGATGGGGCGGATGGTGGAGCGGTCGGACCACACGGTGATCACCATGCCCTTGATGTCCACCCAGCAGCCTTCCCAGAACTCACCGCCCCAGTCGCTGGTCGCCTTGCGAAAGCGGCGGATGTCGAGCAGCGAGTCGTAGAGGTAGGCGCGCACCTGCTCGTTCGCGCAGTCCTCCTGCAGCAGGCGCACGGCGATCTTGCGGCCGTCCACCTCCGCGCGGAACACTTCGGCGGCCGCCGAGGGCACGGCGAAGGCGAGGCTCAGAAGGAGAAGGCGGGCGAGAATTTGCGCCATGGCGTGGTCGATGGGAGTTTGCCGCAGTATGGAACCGAAGCGGCCTCGAGGCAAGCCGCCGGGCGGTTTTCCGCAACGTCCGTGCCATATTATGCGTCGAACATGACGGATCTCTCCGCATCGCCGACCGCCGTCGACTACCTCGAAGGGTTGATGGAGGGCTTCGTCGCGTACCGCGCCGACTGGCGCATCACGTACATGAACGCCGCCGCCGAGCGCCTTCTCGGCCGCCCGCGCGAAGCGCTGCTCGGACGCACCTGGCAAGAGGCCTTTCCGCACGGCGTGGGCACGCCGCTGGAGGCGATGTACCAGCGCGTCATGGCGAGCCGCCGCGCCGAGCGCGTCGAGCTGCACTATCCCCACTACGGGCGCTGGTTCGAGGTGAGCGCGAGCCCGCTGGCGAGCGGCGGCATCGGCGTGTACTTCAGCGACATCACCGATCGCGTCGAAGCGCAGCGCGCGGTCCAGGAGAGCGAGTGGCGCTATCGCGCCGTGACGCGCGTGTCGAACGACCTGGTGTGGGACCACGACCTCGCGACGGGCGCGGTCACGGTCGAGGAAGGGGTGATGCAGCCGTTCGGCTACGGCACCGAGCGCCTCGCCGTGGCGCCGGGCTGGGGCGAGGAGCGCATCCACCCGGACGATCGCGCGCGCGTCATGGCCGCGCTGCGGGCCGCGATCAAGGGGCCCGGGGACTTCTGGCACGCGGAGTTCCGCTTCCGCCGCGCCGACGGCGGCTACGCCGACGTGTCGGCGCGCATCCAGCTCGCGCGCGACGCGGCCGGGCGCGTGGCGCGCGTGATCGGCGCGTTCTCCGATCTCACACCGCGCAAGCGCGTGGAGGCGCGGCTGCGCGAGGCCGACCGGCGCAAGGACGAGTTCCTCGCCACACTCGCCCACGAGCTGCGCAACCCGCTCGCGCCGATCCGCAATGCGGTGGAGGTGCTCCACCTGAGGACGCCGTCCGACCCGGCGCTGCAGGCGGCGCGCGACATCATCGGCCGCCAGCTGCAGCACATGGTACGCCTCATCGACGATCTGCTCGACGTGAGCCGCATCACCCGCGGCAAGCTCGAGCTGCGCCGCAGCCGCATCACGCTCGCGGCGGTGATCGAGCAGGCGCTCGAGACCTCGCGGCCGCACCTGCAGGGCCACGAGTTCACCATGGCGCTGCCGCCCGAGCCGGTGTGGCTGGACGCCGATCCGGTGCGCCTTGCGCAGGTGTTCTCGAACCTGCTGCACAACGCCTGCAAGTACACCGGCACCGGCGGCCGGATCGGCCTCGCGGCCGAGCGCCTCGGCGCCGAAGTGGCCGTCAGCGTGCGCGACAGCGGCATCGGCATCGCGCCCGAGCAGCTGCCGCGCCTCTTTCAGCTCTTCTCGCAGGACGCCGCCGCGCTGGAGCGCTCGCAGGGCGGGCTGGGCATCGGCCTGTCGCTCGCCCGTGCGCTCGCCCGCATGCACGGCGGCGACATCACCGTGCGCAGCGAAGGCCCGGGCCGCGGCAGCGAGTTCACCGTGCGGCTGCCGCTCGCGCCCGCGGCCGCCGCGGCCGCGGCGCCGGCACGCGAGCGCGCCGCCGCGTGCGGCGGCCGGCGGCTCCTGGTGGTGGACGACAACGCCGACAACGCCGAGTCGCTCGCGCTGCTGTTCCGGCTGGCGGGAAACGAGGTGCGAACGGCGCACGACGGCGTGGCGGCGCTGCGCGCCGGGGCCGAGCTGCGTCCCGACCTGGTGGTGCTGGATCTCGGCCTGCCGCGCATGAACGGCTACGACACCTGCCGCGCCATGCGCGCCGAGCCGTGGGGCCGCGAAGCCACCATCGTCGCGCTCACCGGCTGGGGCCAGGAGGAAGACCAGCGCCGCTGCACCGAAGCGGGCTTCGATGCGCACCTGCTCAAGCCGGCCGATCCCGATGCGCTGATGCGCCTCCTCGCGGCGCACCGCCGCTAGGGGAATCTGAGCCGCGCGCCTGGCGTCGCGGGCCGCTCAGGTCGTGCAGGAAGCTTCGGCGCGCGCCCGCTCGTGGAGCCGCAGCCGCTCCTGGACGGCCTGGCGCTCGCTCTCGGGCATGGTCGCGAGCCACTCCTTGAGCTCCAGCGCCTTGGCGTCGTTCCAGTTGCGCAGGTCCGCGAGGATGTCCCGGTCTTCGCCGTCGCGCCAGGCGTCCACCGACGCGCGCAGCAGCGGGTCGGCCCCGAGCAGCACCAGCGACAGATACAGCTCCGAGCGCACGTCGCGGTTCATGGCCCGCCCGCAAGCACGCGGCGTGCCGAGGGCGCCCGGCTAGGCGGCGCCCGCGTTGCAGCGCGGCAGGCGGCCGTGCTGGCGCTGGTACTCGCGCAGCAGCTCCGCTTCGCGCGCGCGCGGATTGCTCGTGATTTCCCACCCGTAGTGGGTCGCGCGCGCGGTGCAGTCGCTCGCCGCTTCCAGGTGCTCGCGCAGGCGCGACTGGATGGTCGCGGCGCCGCCCAGCGCGCGGCCGTAGTAGATGAGCTCGTCGTGCTCCCAGAGCGCGAACACCCCGGGATCGGGAGGCGCCCCGGCGACCATCAGGGCGTTGAACGCGTAGCGCGGACTCGCGATCGGCATTTTTTTCAGGCCCGAAGTTTAAGTCACCCCGCCGTGCGTCCGGTACATGACCGTTGGACAGCGCCTCGCCCGCAGAAATTTCCAACGCCGCGTCGACGGATCGCTACGCCTCGCGGAGGCATGCGTTTTGCTGAGTGCACTCGAGCCGGAACGAGAGCGCCGAGGTCACCGATGCCCATCAAACCCAACGGAGACATCTGCAAGGTGCGCGAGCAGATCGTCGAGGACGAAGCGAGCGGACTGATCCTGCAGTTCGAATGCGAGAACGGGCGCACGCGCCTGGTCATCGCGGGGGCTTCGCTGCCGTTCGGCAACCGCGAGTTCCTGTTCGACGACGAAGGCCGCGAGGCCGCAGCCGGAACGCTGCTCGGCAACTTCCGGCGGCCCTCGTGGCTGCGCAAGGTGGACGGCTAGCCGTCCGCCGCGCGCCCGCGCGCGGCGAGGATCCGGTCAAGCCAGGCCTGCGCCTCCGACGGGCCGCGGGCGGGCAGGTCCATGCAGCGGTCGCGCAGGCTGCGCAGCACCTGCTCCACCATGCCCGCGCGATGCTCGGGCGCGAGCGTGTCGAGCGCGCGCGCGAAGGCGTGCGCGAAGTGCGTCTTGTCCACCACGCCGCGCTCGTGCAGGGTCTCGACGATCACCACGTTCGCGGCGGCGAGCCCGGCGAGCGTATCGAGCAGCGCGTCGAACTCCCGGACGGGGGCGCTCACCGCCCCGCCTCGGCCGGCGCCTGCAGGGTGCGCCACAGCGTCGCGAGCAGCACGTCCACGTTCACCGGCTTGGCGATGTAGTCGTTGGCGCCGGCCTCGATGCACTTCTCCCGGTCGCCGAGCATCGCCTTGGCGGTCACGGCGATGATCGGCAGCCCCTTGTAGCCCTCGAGCTGGCGCACGATGCGCATGGTGTCGAAGCCGTCCAGCCCCGGCATCATCACGTCCATCAGCACGAGATCGATGTCGGGCGTCCGCTTGAGCACCTCGATGCCCTCCTTGCCGCTCTCGGCGTGCAGCACGCGCATGCCGTGCTGCTCGAGCGCGCTGGTGAGCGCGAACACGTTGCGGATGTCGTCGTCCACCACCAGGACCTTCTTGTCCTCGAGGCCCGTGGAGGCCTGCGGCTCGGGCTCGCGCGCCTCGCGCCCCGGCAGCGCCTCGCGCGGGCGCAGCTCGTCGCCGTCGCGCTCGTAGGGCACGGCGTCGCCGCTCGGTCGATAGCGCAGCGGCAGGTACAGCGTGAAGGTGCTGCCCTCGCCCGGGGCGCTCGCCACGCGGATTTCGCCGCCCAGCAGGCGCGCGAGCTCGCGGCTGATCGACAGGCCCAGGCCGGTGCCGCCGTACTCGCGGCTGGTGGTGCCGTCGGCCTGCTGGAAGGCCTCGAAGATGAGGCGCTGCTTGCTCGCGGGGATGCCGATGCCGGTGTCCACCACCGAGAAGGCGACCACGGTGCCGGGGCGCCCGAGCACCGGGTGGCCGTCGCTCCAGCCGCTTGCGGCCGCCTCGATGCGCAGCGCCACCGAGCCGCGGCTGGTGAACTTGAAGGCGTTCGACAGCAGGTTGGTGATGATCTGCTGCAGGCGCTTCACGTCGGTCTCGAGGAACGGCGGCAGCTCGTCGCTGATCGCCACCACGAACTCCAGGCCCTTGTCGGTCGCCATCTGGCGGAAGGTGCGCTCCACGTGCTCCCGGATGTCCTCGAAGCGCTCCTGCGCGATGTTGAGCGTGACGGTGCCCGACTCGATCTTGGCGAGGTCGAGGATGTCGTTGATGAGGGCGAGCAGCTCGGCGCCCGAGGAGTGGATGGTCTTCGCGAATTCCACCTGCTTCGACGTGAGGTTGCCCCCGACGTTGTCGGCGAGCAGCCGCGCGAGGATCAGCAGGCTGTTGAGCGGCGTGCGCAGCTCGTGCGACATGTTCGCCAGGAACTCCGACTTGTAGCGCGAGGAGAGCGAGAGCTGCTCGGCCTTCTCCTCCAGCGCCGCGCGCGCCTGCTCGATCTCGCGGTTCTTGAACTCGACCTGGTGCATCTGCTCGGAGAGCTGGCGGGCCTTCTCCTGGAGCTGCTCGTTCGCCGAGCGCAGCTCCTCCTGCTTGGACTTCAGCAGCGCCTCGGACTTCTGCAGGTTGAGCGCCTGCTGCTCCAGGCGGTCGTTGGTCTTCTTCAGCTCCTCCTGCTGCGCCTGCAGCTCGGCGGTCAGCGACTGCGACTGGTGCAGCAGGTACTCGGTCTGCATGTTCGCCGCGATGGTCTGCAGCACCACCCCGATCGACTCGGTGAGCTGGTCGAGGAAGGTCTGGTGGATGTCGGAGAAGCGCGAAAAGGAGGCGAGCTCGATCACCGCTTTCACCTGGCCCTCGAACAGCACCGGCAGGATGACGATGTTCACCGGCGTCGCCGAGCCGAGCGCCGAGCCGATGCGGATGTAGTCCGACGGGGCGTTGGTGAGCACGATGCGCTTCTTGTCGAAGGCGCACTGCCCCACCAGGCCTTCGCCGAAGGCGATCTTGCGCGGCAGGCTCTTGCCGTGGCGCTGCGCGTAGCCCGCGAGCAGCTCGAGCTGCGAGTCGCCGCCGCGGTGGTCGGCGACGTAGAAGGCCGCCTGCTGCGCGTTCACCAGGGGGGTGAGCTCGGAGAGGATCAGCCGCGATACGGTCACCAGGTCGCGGTGGCCCTGCAGCATGCGGGTGAAGCGCGCGAGGTGCGTCTTCAGCCAGTCCTGCTCGGTGTTCTTGCGCGTGGTGTCCTTGAGGTTGCGGATCATCTCGTTGATGTTGTCCTTGAGCGACGCCACCTCGCCGCTCGCCTCCACCGTGATCGAGCGCGTGAGGTCGCCCTTGGTCACGGCCGTGGCCACCTCGGCGATGGCGCGCACCTGCGTCGTGAGGTTGGCCGCCAGGCGGTTCACGTTGTCGGTGAGGTCGCGCCACAGCCCTGCCGCGCCGGGCACGCGCGCCTGCCCGCCGAGCTTGCCCTCGCTGCCCACCTCGCGCGCCACGTTGGTCACCTGCTCGGCGAACACCGCCAGCGTGTCGATCATGCCGTTGATGGTGTCGGCGAGCGCCGCCACCTCGCCCTTGGCCTCGACGGTGAGCTTGCGGTCGAGGTCGCCCCTCGCCACCGCGGTGACCACGCTCGCCATGCTGCGCACCTGGCTCGTGAGGTTGGCGGCCATCGAGTTCACGTTGTCGGTGAGGTCCTTCCACACGCCGCCGACGCCCGACACCTGCGCCTGGCCGCCGAGCTTGCCCTCGGTGCCCACCTCGCGCGCCACGCGCGTCACCTCCGCGGCGAAGGAGTTGAGCTGGTCCACCATGGTGTTCACGGTGTTCTTGAGCTCGAGAATCTCGCCTTTCACGTCCACCGTGATCTTCTTGGACAGGTCGCCGCGCGCCACCGCGGTGGTGACGTCGGCGATGTTGCGCACCTGGCCGGTGAGGTTCGCCGCCATCGAGTTCACGTTGTCGGTGAGGTTCTTCCACACGCCGGCCACCTCCGGCACCTCGGCCTGGCCGCCGAGCTTGCCCTCCGTGCCCACCTCCTTCGCCACCCGCGAGACCTCGGAGGCGAACGCGTTCAGCTGGTCCACCATCGTATTGATGGTGCTCTTCAGCTCCAGGATCTCGCCCTTCACGTCCACCGTGATCTTCTTGGACAGGTCGCCGCGCGCCACCGCGGTGGTGACCTCGGCGATGTTGCGCACCTGGCCGGTGAGGTTCGCCGCCATCGAGTTCACGTTGTCGGTGAGGTCCTTCCAGACGCCCGCCACCTCCGGCACCTCGGCCTGGCCGCCGAGCTTGCCCTCGGTGCCCACCTCGCGCGCCACGCGCGAGACCTCCGAGGCGAAGCCGTTCAGCTGCCCGACCATCTTGTTCACCACGCGGCCCAGGCGCAGCGCCTCGCCCTGCAGCGCGCGCCCGTCGGGCTCGAGCACCATGGTCTGGGAAAGGTCGCCCTTGGCCACCGAGCCGATCACCCGCGCCACCTCGGTCACCGGGTAGCTCATGTCGGCGATCAGCGCGTTCACCGAGTCCACGCAATCGCGCCACTCGCCGGTCGCCTCGGGCAGGCGCGCGCGCTGGCCGATGCGGCCCTCGTTGCCGACCACCTCGCGGATGCGCGCGATCTCGCGCACCAGGGCCTGGTTCATCTGCACCGCGTCGTTGAAGGCGAGGGCGATCTCCCCGTCGATGCCCGCGAGGTCCGTCGGCAGGCGCGTCCCGAAGTGGCCGCGCTTGAGCGCGCGCAGCGCCTTCAGGAGCTCTCCGCGGTCCAGCCTCAGGTGCTCGGCGCGAATCGATTCCATGGTGGTTCTCCCCGGGGGGTGGGTGCGGATAAAGGGCCGATTGTGCGAAGAAAACTCGACGTCCACCATCACGAAACCTTCCGGGCGGCTGTCGCAAAAACGACTACGGGGCCGAAATGACGACCCTGACCCGGAATTCAGTCGACCAGGTGGTGGGCGATGGCGTAGTGCATCAGCTCCGCGTTGCTCTTCATGTTCATCTTGCGGAGGATGCGCGTGCGGTGCGTGGAGACGGTGTTGGGGCTGAGGAAGAGCTCATCGGCGATCTGGCGCACGGTCTTGCCCGAGGCGATCATCCACATTACCTGGTACTCGCGGTCGGAGAGCGTCTCGTGGAGCGGCTTGCCGCGGTTGTCCTCGAGCTCGAGGGCCAGCTTCTCGCCGAGGGTGGGCGTGACATAGCGCCCGCCGCTCGCCACCTTGCGGATCGCGCTCACCAGCTCCTCGGGGGCGCTTTCCTTGGTGAGGTAGCCGGAGGCGCCGGCCTTCAGGGCGCGCACCGCGTAGCGGTCCTCCGGGTACATGCTGAGGATCAGCACCGCGCGGCCCGGATAGCGCTGGCGCAGCTCCTTGATGAGCTCGAGGCCGTTTTTTCCCGGCATGTTGTAGTCGAGCACCGCCACCTCCCAGGGCACGCGGCGGGAAAGGTCGACCACTTCCTGGCCGTTGCGCGCCTCGCCCACCACGGTCAGGTCGGACTCCACGGCCAGCATCTGGCGCAGGCCCTGGCGGACCACCGGGTGGTCGTCGGCGATGAGGACTTTCATGCTCGGCTCCTCGTTGGAATGGTGACGACGACGCGAGTTCCATGGCCGGGATGGCCCGAAATCTTCACCTCGCCGCCGAACAGGAGCGCGCGCTCGTGCATGCCGAGCAGGCCGAGGGACTTGCGCCCGTGCCGGTCGGCCTCGGTGATGCCCACGCCGTTGTCGTGCACGTCCAGCCGCACCGCCGCTTCGTCCACCGCGAGCTCGATCTCCACCCGGGTGGCGCGGGCATGCCGCGCCACGTTGGTGAGGATCTCCTGGAAGATGCGGAACACCGTCGTGGCGACGTCGATGTCGAGCTTGGTGGTCTCCGGCGGCAGCTTGGTGCGGCAGCGGATGCCGGTGCGCTTCTGGAACTCCTTCGCCTGCCAGCCCACCGCGGCGACCAGGCCCATGTCGTCGAGCATCTCGGGGCGCAGCCCGGTGGCGATCTTGCGCACCGTCTGCACGGTGGAGTCGATCAGCTTCGCCATGGAGTCGGTTTTCTCGAGCAGCTGCGGGTCCGTGAGCCGCTTGGCGAGCCAGCCCACCTCCATCTTGATGCCCGTGAGCACCTGGCCGAGCTCGTCGTGGATCTCGCGCGCGATGTGCGCCCGCTCCTCCTCGCGCACCGAGATGAGGTGCGCGGCGAGACGCCGCAGCTTGTCCTCCGACTCCTTCAGGCGCTCGCTCTTGCGGTGCAGCTCGACGAACACGGAGACCTTGGACTTCAGGATCTCGGGCACCACCGGCTTCATCAGGTAGTCCACCGCGCCCACCTCGTAGCCGCGGAACATCGAAGTCATCTCGTCGGCCGCGGCGGTGAGGAAGATGATGGGCGTGAGGCGGGAGCGGTCGCGGCCGCGGATGAGGCGCGCGGTCTCGAAGCCGTCGATGCCCGGCATGCGCACGTCGAGCAGGATCACGGCGAAGTCGTTGCGCAGCGCGTGGCGCAGCGCCTCCTCGCCGGAGGCGGCGGTCATCAAGTCCTCGCCGAGTCCCGAGAGCAGCTCCTGCAGCGCGTACAGGCTTTTCGGCTCGTCGTCGACGAGCAGGATCTTCGCGCGGGCCGCCGGCGCTTCGACGCCGGGCTCGATGCGCTCGCCGGCAACGGCTTGAACCGCGCTGCTCACCCGACGAGCTGGTGGCGCACGGCGTAGTGGACCAGCGCCGCGTTGCTGGACAGGCCGAGCTTGCGCAGGATGCGGGTGCGGTAGGTGCTGACGGTGCTCGGCGACAGGCCCATCTCCTTCGCGATCTCGCTGATCTGCTTGCCCGAGGCGAGCAGCCACATGACGCGGTATTCGCGATCGGAGAGCTTTTCGTGCAGCGCCTTCTGCGGGTCGCTCGAGCACTCGGAGGCGAGGATCTCGGCGAGCGTCGCCGACACGTACTTGCCGCCGTTGGCGACCTTGCGCACGGCGGTGGAGAGCTCCTGGGGCGCGCTGTCCTTCGTGATATAGCCCGCGGCGCCGCCCCGCAGCACGCGCGAGCCGTGCACGTCCTCCGAGTGCATGCTCAGGATCAGCACCGGCCGCCCCGGAAACTCGCGCTTCATGTCGCCGAGGAGATCGAGGCCGCTGCGCCCGGGCATGGAGAAATCGAAGATCGCCATGTCCCATTCGACCTTGCGCGCGAGCTCCAGCGCCTCGTCGCCGTTGGTGGCCTCGGCGACGACAGTCGCGGCGGGGTCGTTGGCGAGCATCTGCTTCAGCCCGTGGCGCACGATCGGGTGGTCGTCGGCAATGAGGATTCGCATGGTGTTGCCTTTCTGTGTGTTCTGGGTGACTCGGAATCCGGGCACGTCCCTGGAGAGACGCAGAGTATAGGCAAACCCTCCTCGATTTGGCACTCGCGTCGCGGCACTTCCGTCGTGAAAACATTGACGTAGCCGCTCACCGACGGTCGTGTCCGCGAACTCCCGACACCCGCGCGGCGTCGGGACGCGGCGACGAGGCATTCGCTGCGGAAACAGCGGGTTGTCGCCCGACCGGTTGCGCGCTGTCGGGGCGGCGCTACGACGTTGTCGCGTTTCGTACCACAGCGCGTCGCTAAGCCCCTGATATCCCGGCATGGCACACACCTTGCTGCCCTGCGAACCGACGTAGCAAGAACTACTACAAGGGAGAAGAACGAATGGGCATCGGACTCCGTCGCACTCTCGTCGTCGCGGCCGCGCTGGCCGCCCTGCCGCTCGGCGCAGGCGCCTTTTCGCTGAACGGCCTCCTGAGCAGCAAGGGGCTGGGAGGCCCCACGGTGCGCTGGCTCACGCCGGCGGAAGGCGGCAAGCTCGGCGGCGACGTCAAGGGGCCGCCGCTGTGCGAAGTGGAGGGAACCAGGATCGTGCGCGTGATGTTCTACGTGAACGACGTGTGGACCAACACCGACGGCAACCTGGTGAACGGCCTCGGCTGCTGGGTGGACACCACGAAGTACGCCAACGGCACCTACCGCTTCAAGGCGGTGGCCTACGACCAGCAGGGCAGGACGGCCACCGCCGAGCGCTCGGTGGTGATCGAGAACGCGGCGGCAGCCCCGGCGCCCACGCCGCAGGCGCCCGCGCCGGCCACCATTTCCTCCGCCGATCTGCTGCAGTGGGCGAGCGGCGACCAGAGTTTCGCCAACCAGGGCGGCTACACCGCCCAGGTGCTGGGCACCTACACCTCGGCCAAGTCGATTCCCGAGTCCGGCATCCACGGCACTACGCTCGCCAACGGGGAGACGCTGCGCATGGGCAAGCAGACCGACCCCGCCAACGGCGCGCGCAAGGCGCTCGCCTTCCAGATCGCCTACAGCGACCCCAATACCTCCGGGTCCAAGCGCTCGGAGCTGTCGTTCACGCCCGTGATCGAGATGGAGAAGGTGTACTGGATCGCGCTGCGCGCGTTCGTGCGCGACTGGGGCAGCGAGAACACCGCAGGCCTGTTCGGCACGCAGGTGCACTCGGGCGACAACAGCCGCGGCCTCTCGCCCTCCTTCAGCATCTACATCGTCAACGGGCGCAACCTCCAGGTGCAGACCCGCTACAGCACCAGCACGAGCCCCGCCCAAAGCAACTCCATCACCGTGCGCCACGGCGAGCATCCGATTCCGTTCGGGCGCTGGGTGGACTTCGTGTTCAAGTTCCGCCACAGCCTGTCCGGCAACGGCTTCCTGCAGGCCTGGATGGACGGCACGCAGATCGTCGACTACCGCGGCCATCTGGGCTTCAACACGCCGGGCTACCGGGACTACGCCAAGTTCGGCGTCTACAAGTGGGTCGCATTCAACACCCCGCGGCACGTGATGCTGCACAACCCCACCGTGGTGCTGGACCCCACCGGCAGCAAGTACACCGCCGCCGCGCTGCGCGCGCATGTCCAGTAGCCGCGGCTTCACGCTGCTCGAGCTCCTGGTGGTCATCGTGATCATCGGGCTGCTCGCCGGCTACGTCGCGCCGCGCTACTTCTCGCAGGTGGGCAAGTCCGAGGTGCAGGTGGCGCGCGCGCAGCTCGATGCGCTCGAGAAGGCGCTCGACCAGTTCCGGCTCGAGCACCGGCGCTACCCCACCACGGAGGAGGGGCTCGCCGCGATCCAGCCGTACCTGAGGAAAACGCTGCCGAAGGATCCGTGGAACCGCCCCTACGTCTACCGCGCCCCCGGGGAGAAAGGCGAGTTCGATCTCCTTACCTACGGGCGCGACGGCAGGCCGGGCGGCAGCGGCGAAGACGCGGACATCCGGCTCGAATAGGGTTGTGCCTATCCGGCACGACCTCGCCGCGCACCTGGATGAGGAGTACGAACGGCTCCACGCTTCCGGGTAGCTTTCGTCCCGCCCGGGCGACAAAAAAAGTCCCCCGAAACCAATCGCTTGCGGCCCACCTGCGCCTCCTTGTCGTGAACGCCCTACGAACTTGTCGCAGCGCGTACTACAAGGAAACCGGTTAAACCTCTGAAATTGCTGCAGTTCCTTTCCTGGCACGGGTCGTGCTTCTAGTGACTCGTCGTTAGCTTTAACAACTACAG
>DATLGR010000478.1:0-9517 GCA_035540415.1 Burkholderiales bacterium
CGGCAAGCCCGCGATCCGCGGCTTCTACCAGCGGCTCTTCCCCGCGCTCAAGGGCGAGCGCGCCGAGAACCTCATGCGCGTCTACGGCGAGGACCTGATCGTCGACGAGACGATCCTCATCGGCACTGTGGTCGACGGCCGGCCGTTCAGCCTTCCGGGCAGGCGCGGCGAGAACGTGCGCGTGCGGCTCCTGCACGTCTTCAAGCTGCGCGACGGCCTCATCGCCGACGAGAAGGTGTGGTTCGACGCCGACGAGCTGCGCCGCCAGCTCAAGTAGCCTCTTCTTCTCGGGTTCGGGCGCGCTCGGTCAGGGTCTAAAGCGCCTTGGCGTCGGCGGGCTCGATCTGGAGGCCTCGCTTCCGGCCAGCAGGCGCCAGAAGCATGTACGGCGCGTGCCCGCAGGGCGTGATGGCGAGACGGGATAGGCCTTCAGCTCCAGCCGCCCGGGCGCTCCCGCCGACGCCGTAGTCGCGCCGCGACAGCCTGCCGCCGCGTCCGTGACTGCCGAGCAACGGTCGACGAATGCCAGCCGTTCGCGATGCGCGAGCGCGGGCCGGTGGCTAAAATCTCGCTCCCCCGGTTCTTTTCCTTGATACGCGTGACCGAAACCATCACCACAATCACCAGTGAAACCGACAGCGCGCGCGCCGGCGCGGAGCTCGGCCGCGCGATCCACCGCGCGTTTCACGGCGCGCCGGCCGACGCCGTCGTGCTGTTTGCGTCCGCGCAGCACGACTACCCGCGGCTCCTGCGCGCGCTTTCGGAAGAGGCCGGCACGACGACGATCGCCGGCTCGTCCTCCGCCGGGGAGTTCACCGATTCCCAGCACAAGGAAGGCCACGTTTCCGCAATGGCGATCCGCTCGCCCGATATCCGGTGCGCGATCGGAGTCGGCAGAGGCATCGGCCGGGATCCCGCCGCGGCCGCAAGGCAGGTGGCGGCGGGATTCAAGGGTCTTACCGGCCCCGCGCTTCCCTACCGCTCGGCGCTGGTGATGACCGATGCCCTCGCTGGCCACACCGACGCGGTGGTGGAGGAGCTCACGTTGCTGACCGGAGGCAACTATCGATTCTTCGGCGGCGGCGCGGGCGACGACGGGCGCTTCCGGCAAACCCATGTGTTTGCCGGGACCGAGGCCTACAGCGACGCGCTGGTGGCGCTCGAGCTGCAGAGCGTGCAGCCGCTGGGGGTGGGCGTGGCCCACGGCTGGGTGCCCGCGGGGCCGGGTTACCGGGTTACAGAGTCCGCGGGCAGCCTGCTCGTCAGCCTGAACGGCGCCCCTGCGCAGCAGGCCATCGAGGAGCATGCCCGGCAGAGCGGACAGAGGTTCGATCCGGCCGATCCCATGCCGTTTTTCCTGCACAACATCATCGGAATTCAAAGCGACGGGCATTATCGGCTGCGGGTGCCGCTCGGCGTGAATCCTGACGGCTCGGTGCCCTGCGCCGCCGACATTCCCACCGGTGCTGTGGTCCACTTCATGCGAACCTCGCAGGAATCGGCGGTGAAAGCGGCCGAGCAGGCGACCCGCGCCGCGCTGGCGGCCCTTGGCGGGCGCAAGCCGGCTGCCGCGCTGGTTTTCGACTGCGTCGCCACGCGCCTGCGCCTCGGAAAGGCCTTCGACGATGAGCTGCGCGCCTGCGCGGATCTGCTCGGCCCCGCGCCGTTCGTGGGCTGCAATACCTACGGGCAGATCGCGCGCGCCGAAGGGCAGTTTGGCGGTTTTCACAACTGCACCGCCGTGGTGTGCGTGATCCCGCACTAGCGTGACTGCGTCGGGCGCGGCGGATTTTGTGGTCCGGCTCGGTGCGCCTGAAGGGCGAGTCGAGGCGGCCGCCGAGCTTGCGCGCGCCGCGGGCGCCGAGCGGTTGGTACTCCTCGTGCGCGATCCGTACCTCGGTGTGTTCCTGCCTGCGCCAGGTCTTCCCCAGACGCTGCACGGCGGCCCGTTGTGGCGCGAGTTCATCGCGCGCTGCGGTCTGCCCGGGCGCCACCACGGCGAGGTTGATCTGTCGCCGCGCGCGCGCGCGGCCGCGACTGCCATCACGGTCCAGGACTTGGCGTGCGTTTTCATCGGCGGAGCGGTGGCGCCCGGCACGCTCGACGCACTGGCGCCGCTCCTTCCGCTGCTGGCGGCCGCGCTCAAGGCGGAGCAGCAGGTCTTGCTTACCGCGGTCGAAGCCACCGAGGCGAGGCGCGCGGCCGGCCGCGCCGAAACGCTCGCGAAGGCGCTCGAGGCCGCACGCGCCGAACAGGCGCGGCTCAACGCCGAGCTCACGGCCGAGCACCGGCGCAAGGACGAGTTCCTCGCCATGCTCGCCCATGAGCTGCGCAACCCCCTCGCGCCGCTGACGAACGCGGTCGCGCTGCTGCGCCGGAAGGTGCCCGATGCTGCGGCCGAAGAGCAGCTGCTCGAGATCGTCGGCCGCCAGCTCAACCAGCTCACGCGCCTGATCGAGGACTTGGTCGACGTCTCGCGCGTGAGCCGCGGCCGGGTCGAGCTGCGCCGCGAGCCACTGCTGCTGGGCGAAGCGCTGGAGCATGCGCTCGAGGCGAGCCGACCGGTGCTCATCGCGCGCGGCCACCAAGTCGAGCTGTCGCTGGGTCAGGAGCCGTTACCGGTGATAGCCGACCATTCGCGCCTCACGCAGGTGTTCGCCAACCTGCTCCACAACGCCGCCAAATATACCGACCCCGGCGGCCGCATCGCCGTACGGGCGCGCCGCGACGGGGCGGATGCGGTGGTCAGCGTCGAGGACAACGGCATCGGCATTTCCGCGGAAATGTTGCCCAAGGTGTTCGACCTTTTCACGCAGGCGCCCACGTCGCTCGCGCGCGCGCAAGGCGGTCTTGGCATCGGCCTGACGTTGGTGCGCTCGCTCGTGGAACTGCACGGCGGCAAGGTAGGGGTCGAAAGCGAAGGCGCAGGCCGGGGCAGCCGGTTCACGGTGCGCCTGCCCCTCGCGCAAGCGCGGCAGGCCGCGCCGCCCGGCCCGGTGCAGGCACGACCGGACAACGCGCCGGGTCCGCTGCGCGTCCTCGTGGTGGACGACAACCGCGACGCCGCCGAGACACTCGCTGCGATGCTGCGCGCCGCGGGCGGGCACCACGTCGAGCTGGCCTACGACGGCGCGGAGGCGCTGCGCATCGCCGGTGATCTCGACCTAGACCTGATCCTCCTGGACCTCGGCCTGCCCGGGCTCGACGGCTTCGCGGTGGCGGCGCGGCTGCGGCGCTCGCTGCGGGGCCGGGCGCGCTTGGTCGCGCTCACGGGCTACGGCAGCGCGGAGGACAAGCGGCGCACGCAAGAGAGCGGGTTCGACGAGCACCTCGTCAAGCCGATCTTGGCCGACACGCTTGCCGCCGTCCTGGCGCGCGCGGCGCTGCACAAGCAGGCGGTCTTCTGAGACGTCGATCCGGAAACGCATCCTTTGGAGCAGTCTCACGGAGGGGTGGCGCAGAGCGATGCCCGACGTCCGGCCCGGAATAGCCTTCGATCGTGATTCAGCGGGCCCCGAGGCGGGCGAGGACGCGCTGCGCGTGCGGGTGGGCATCCAGCAATCTGCTCGCCGCCGTGGCGCCGCGCCGCGCGGCCGCCTTTCCTGCCGCCGGCATTGCCCGGTACGCATCGGCGATCCGGCCGGGCGTCTCGGCCTCGATGGCCGCCGCGAGCGTCGCCGCTTGCACGAGGTCCTTGCGCGCCTTGTCGCGATTCGTCGGGCCGCGCGACTGCGACGCGAACAGCTTGTGCGTCAGGAAGCGCTCGGGAGCCGGGACCCGGACCGGGATCACCTGGTTCGGGCTCAGGCACACGGATTCGATCGGGTTCTTGACCAGGTAGTCGAGGAGCGCGACGGTCTGAGCATGTGCGCCCAGCTCCGCGACCTTGACGATCTCGCCCGTCCGGCGGCCCGGCACCAGCAAGTCGACGGCGAGCGCGCCCGCGCCCGGCAGTTTGAACGACGCCGATGGCCGATGCGACGGCATGCCGGGCACCGGCACGAAGCGCAGTCCGCTCTCGGCGAGCATGGAGTCGAATCCGGCTTGCTCCGGCAGCGCAATCTCGAGGCGATGGCCGCGCGCAAGGTCGATGTCGTGGGTCTTGTAGCCTGCTGCGGTAATCCCGAGCTCGTTGAGCAGCGCGCCGTAGGCGTGCGAGCCGACCAGGGTGAGGCCGGCCCGGAACAGCCCGCGGTTGAAGAGCGCAGCCAGCACCGCCGCCGGCTGGCGGTCGAGCCGCTGGTGGCCAAGCAGGCGAAGCTGCGCCGAGCCGGCCGCGAGCGCTTTCGCGAGCTCGACGTCCTCGGACAGGCGCTCGACCGCCGCCGGGTCCACCGACTTCACCGCCCCGATGTACTCGTCCGTCTTCTTTCCGTCGACGCGGAGATGCTCGCGGACCCAATACCGGTTGCCCGCCTGGGTGCGTTGCTTGAGCGTTCCGGGCGTTCCTGCTAGCACCCGGCGCTGCGCGTGTGCGAGCTGCTTCAGGTCCTGGTAGCGGGCCTGGCTTGCCGCATCGTGCCTCCGAAAGAGGACCGGCACGCTTTACCTCCAATCTGACGATTGGAGGTAAAGATGCCACCTGGGCCTGCGCGCAGCAAGCTTCACTGCCGCAGAACGAGAACGACGCCCACCGCGAGAAGCGCGATGCCGCCCAGCTCGCGGCGGCTCAGCCTTTCGCGGAAGATCCGCAGCGACACGAGGTAGCTGAAGATGAGCTCCACGAGCCCGAGGGTGCGCACGTGAGCGACGGGCTCCAGGGCGAAGGCGGTGAACCAGCCCGCCGAGGCGGCGGCGCCCATGAAGCCGGCGAGGAGCGAGGCGCGCCAGGCGCGGAGCACGCGCAGCACCGACTCGAGCTCGCGCGCCGCCATCCACCCGCCCAGGAGCAGCGTCTGCACGGCCTGCGCGACCGTCAGCGTCGCCGCGGCCGCCACGAGGAACGGCGCGCCCTCGAGCGCGAGCGCGGCGCCGCGGTAGCCCACCGCCGAGAGCGCGAAGCCCGCGCCGGAGGCGAGCCCGAGCAGCGCCGAGCGCGAGGTCCAGCCGCCGCTCCAGCCGGTGGGCGAGAGGAGCAGCACGCCCGCCATGCCGAAGAGCACCGCCGCCATCGTCGCCGGGCCGAGCGGGTCGCCGAGGAAGGCGAGCCCGAACACCGCGACCTGCAGGATCTCGGTCTTGGAGTAGGCCACGCCGAGGGCGAAGTTGCGCTCCTGCATGGTGGCGAGCAGGAAGGCGGTTGCGGCGATCTGGCTCACCGCGCCGAGGAGGACCCAGGCGAAGAAGGCGCTGCCCATCGCCGGCAGCGGGCTCGCGGTCCAGGCGAGGACGACCGCGAGCCAGGCGGCGGCGAACGGCAGCCCATAGAAGAAACGCACCAGCGTCGCGCCGAGCGTGCCGAGCTCTCTGGTGAGGCTGCGCTGCGCGGCGTTTCGCACCGTCTGGGCGAATGCCGCCCAGACGGTGACCGGGATCCACAGCGACTCCACGGGCCGCGAGGCTTACTCGATCTTGACGTTCGCTTCGCGGATCACCCGGCCCCACTTGACGAGCTCTTCGGCGAGCTCCGCCTGCAGCGACTCGGGCGTGCCGCCCACCGCCTCGATGCCCTGCGTCGCGAGCCGCCGGCGTCAGCGGCGAGCGCCGCGGCAACGCACGCGCGAACGAGTTTCGACATCGCCTTTTTCTCCCCGGTCCCCTTGCGAGAACGGCATCCTACGCCACCTCGCGCGGCGTTGGTCATCCTGCGGCTCGCCTCCTCAGCCGTAGTTGAAGCGCTCGGCCACGATGCGGCCGCGCGGCACGCCGAAGCCGCGCAGCGCGCCCTCGACCGCGTCCATCATCGGCCCGGGCCCGCAGACGAAGTAGGTCCAGGCGGCGCGATCGGGCATGTCCAGGCACGCGTCCAGCACCTGCGGCGTGAGCTCGCCGGTGCTGCCCTGCCAGCCCGGCGGCGGCTCGGACAGGACGAGATCGACACGCAGGTCGAGCCTGGCCGCGAGCGCCTCCAGTTCGTCGCGGTAGAGGATCTGCTCGGCGATCCGGTTGCCGTAGACGAGGCGCAGCGGACCGCGGTGGCCGCGCGCCGCGAGGTCGCGCAGCATCCCCATGATCGGCGCGAAGCCCACGCCGCCCGCGACGAAGGCGAGCGGACCCTGCGTGCGCCCTTCGACGGTGAAGCTGCCGTGCGGGCCGTCCACATAGGCGCGCGTGCCGAGGGCGACCGTGCCGATGCGGTTGGTGAAATCGCCGCTCTCCTTGATGGTGAACGCGAGGCGCGGAAGCGCCGCCGGGGGCGAGCTGATCGAAAACGGGTGCTCGACGATGCTGAAGGGCGAATGGCCGAGGTTCAGCCAGGCGAACTGGCCGGCGGCGAAGCCCGGCGCGGCGCCGCGCTCGGGCTCGATGGCGACTTCCCACATGCGGTGCGCCACACGCCGGTTCTCCACCACGCGCCAGGGCCGCGCGAGCTGCACGGCGGGCTTCAGCACGTAGACGTAGGCGAGCGAGAAGAGGGCGAGCGCGGTCATGGCGATCCAGTAGCCCGCGAGCCAGGGGTCGATGGCGTAGCTGCCGACCGCGAGCGTGTGGTGCAGCGCCAGCGCCGCGATGAGCGCGGCGCCCAGGCCGTGGCTCAGCCGCCAGTGCTCGTAGCGCATGCGATCGCGCAGGGCGGCGAGGACCACCAGGAGGCCGAGCAGCGCCACCGCCGCCACGCCGCTGCGCAGCCGCGGCGAAGCGAGCATCGCGGGCGCCGCATAGAGCAGCGGGTGAAGCACGGCGAGGCCGAGCACGACGCGCCCGGCGAGCTGGTGAAACCGCATCGTGGCATCGATGCCCGCGCGCCCCGTCAGCGCGCGGAAGCGCCCCGACAGCACGAATTCCATGAGGAGCATCGCAAAGGCCACCATCGCCACCGCCGCCGACAGCTCGCGCGCGAGGCTGCGCGGCGGCTCGCCCTGGAGCGCCGCGGCGGCGAGCGGCGCGAGGGCGAGCACGGCGTAAAGAACGAGGAGCGAGCGGACCGGCATGACCTGGCGCGCGATTGTAGCCGCGCGGTCCGCGTCAGCCTGTCGCCGCGCGCCGCAGCGCGGCCCGCACGCTGCCGTGAGCCACGGCGAGGTCCGGGTTCCGGTCGATGCGCTCTGCGTACCGCCGCTGGAACTCGGTGCCCTCCGGACGCGGTGACAGCAGCGCGCCGATGGCGGCGAGGACGTCGGCCACGGCTTCCTCCCGCGGGCCTTCGGCTTCCCCGGCATCGACCTCATCGAGCCGCGCCACCAGCCGCGTGAGGGGCGCGAGCCAGGTGAAGGCCGGATCGCGGATGAGCGCCTGCAGGAAGTCCCCGCCGCTCGCCCGGCCGTGCGCCTTCTCGTAGACGCGCCGCTCGCCTTCGACGAGCGCGCGGTGCAGAGCGAGCAGGGCGGTTCGGATCGGGGCGAGGTCGGTCATGCCCCCAGGTGGGGGCGCGGTGCGCTCGATTAAAGGCTTGTGATCGGTGGGCCGTTAAGTCGTTGGCATGCGCGCGACGAGGGCGCGCAGGCGCGCCTGCATTTCGTCCGCGGGCAGGTGCACCGGCCAGCCGTGACCGGGCAGCAGCCACTCGAAGCGATACGCGGCGAGATGGCCGAGCGAGGTGGTGAGCGCCGTCCAGGAATACCAGCACGCGTCCTTGAACGCCACGAGCTCGCGCTCGCGCGCGCTCCAGGCGAGCGAGTCGCCGGAAAAGAGCACGCGGTCGTCGAGCAGGTAGACGACGCTGCCGCGGGTATGCCCGGGCACCGGGATTGCCCGCACGCCGGGCGCGATGGCACTGGGGCTCTCGCCTTCGAGGAGGTCGGTCGCGTAGGGCGCCGCCGAGCGCTCGTGGCGATGGATCCAGACGCGGGCGCCAAACTCGCGGGCGTACTGGTGCGCATCCGCGACATCGTCGCGATGCGAGAGGAGGATGTGCGCGATGCCGCCGGCGCCGTGAAGCCATTTCACGAGCTCCGCCGCGTAGCGGGGCGAATCGATCAGGAGGTTGCCGTCCGCGCGGGCGGCAAAGTAGGAGTGCGCGCCGAAGGACGAGCGCGCGTTGTAGCCGCAGCGCCACACGCCGGCGGTCATCTCCTGCGGAAAGATGGTCCTTTTCGGGCGCGGCTGGCGGGTTTCGGACCGGATGGAGGCGGTCGGACAGACGAGCACGGCGCGCCAGGCGGCCAGCCGCTCCTCCGGCGTGGCCGGCTGGCGGGCGAAGACGCTCTTTTGGTCGCGCTCGACGATCAGGCCCGGCGCGACGTGCCGCGAGGCGCCGCAATCGATGCACGCCGTGTCGACGTACCAGTCGCCGGGCGCGGAGTGCGGGTTGCGGACCGGCTTCACCGGCGCTATCGGCCGCTCGCCGCGGCCATCGCCGCCTTGTACGCGGGCGTCCCCGGCGCCGGAATCGTCCAGAAGTAGACGTCGTGCCGGTCGACCTGGAGCGAGCGCTGCGGCTTCCAGCTTCCCATGTCGAACGCATGCGAGACGATGCGCGTGCCCGGCTTGAGCTCCTTCAGGAGCTTGGGGAGCAGCTTGAGGTTCAGATCCGGCAGCAGGTAGAGCGTGATCACCGTCGCCTCGCGGAGATCGGCCTCGAACAGATCCGCGTTGATGAAGCGCACCCGATCGCCGACGCGGGCCTTGGCCAGGTTCTCATTCGCTTCCTGGATGCGCACGGGATTGATGTCGATGCCGACGCCGCGCGCGATGCCGTACTTCTGCGCCGCGGCGATCGGGATGCGGCCGTCGCCCGAGCCCAGGTCGTAGAGCACGTCGCCTTTGCCCACCTTGGCCAGCTTGAGCATCGCCTCGACCACCTCGTGCGGCGTGGGCACGAAGACCACGTCGGGGCTGCGGAGCTCCTTCGGGGGCGCCGCGGCGGGCGCCTGCGCGGCGGCGGTCTGGGCGCCCGCGCAGAGCGCAAGAGTGACGAGCAAGGGAGCAAACGCGGTAGCTCGCAGCATGGCTGTCCTGTTCGAAGGGGGAGCGCAACCCGGCGTCTCAGACTACACGAAGCTGCTGCCCGGCGGGCGATCTGGTAGCGTTCGCCCGTGCTCGCGAGCCGGCATCACCCGCACACGCTGCGGGGCATCTTCCTGATGATGGCGGCGGTGTCCACCTTCGCGTGCCTGGACACGATCTCCAAGTGGCTCACGCAGCACTACCCGGTGCCGGTGATCGTGTGGGTGCGCTACGTGTTCCAGATGGGGCTGCTGCTCGTGCTGCTCGCGCCGCGGATGGGCTGGCGGCTGGTGAAGACGGCGCACCCGGGCATCCAGGTGGTGCGCGGGCTGGTGCTGGTGGCGGCGGGGATGGTGTTCGTGGCGGCGATTTCGTACATGCCGCTCGCCGAAGTGGTCAGCATCAACTTCATGGGACCGATCTTCATCGCGGTGGCCTCCGGGATCCTGCTTCGCGAGCGCATCGGGGCAAAGGCGTGGGTCGCGCTGGCGCTCGGCTTTACCGGGGTGCTGCTGATCGTGCGGCCGGGCAC
>DATLGR010000479.1:0-13270 GCA_035540415.1 Burkholderiales bacterium
TCATCAACCTGTCCTCCATTGCCGGGCGGCTCGCATTCCCCTTGCGCAGCCCCTATGCGGCGGCGAAGTGGGCCGTGGTGGGCTTCACCCAGAGCATCGCCGCCGAGGCCGGTCCGCACGGGGTGCGCGTCAATTGCATCCAGCCGGGCATCGTCGAGGGCGAGCGGGTCGAGCGCATCGTGGCAGCGAAGGCCGCGCAGCTCGGCGCGGCGCCGGATGAGGTGCTCGCGCGCATGGTCGAAGGCATCAGCCTGCGCACCACGGTGAGCGCGCGCGACGTCGCCGACATGGCCCTGTTCCTCGCTTCCGAGGCGGGGCGTCATCTGTCGGGTCAGGCCCTTTCAGTGTGCGGAGGGGCGCGCTACCTGGTGTAGGGAAGGGGCGCTAGAATCGACGGCATGGCGGCTGCCCAAGGCAAAGTCATCATCACCTGCGCGGTGACGGGCTCGATCCACACGCCCAGCATGTCGCCGCACCTTCCGGTCACCCCGGAGGAGATCGCCGAGGCCGCGATCGGCGCGGCGGCCGCCGGCGCCGCGATCGTGCATCTGCACGCGCGCGACCCGGAGGACGGGCGCCCCACGCAGGATCCGGCGCTGTTCCGCCAGTTCTGCGGCCGCATCAAGGCGGCGAGCGACGTGGTGGTCAACCTCACCACCGGCGGCGCCGCCACCATGACCATCGAGGAGCGGCTGCAGCCCGCGCTGCAGCTCAAGCCCGAGGTTGCCTCGCTCAACATGGGCTCGATGAACTTCGGCCTGTACGAGATGCTGGGCCGCTTCAAGGAGTTCCGGCATGACTGGGAGAAGCCCTACCTCGCCGGGTCCGACGACCGCATCTTCAAGAACACGTTCAAGGACATCGCCTACATCCTGCAGTCCTGCGCCGAGAACGACACGCGCTTCGAAATCGAGTGCTACGACATCGGCCACCTCTATACGGCGGCGCACTTTCTCGACCGGCGGCTGGTGAAGCCGCCGCTGCTCATCCAGTCGGTGTTCGGGATCCGCGGCGGCATCGGCCCGCATCCCGAGGATGTCCTGCACATGAAGCGCACCGCCGATCGCCTCTTCGGCGACGCCTATTACTGGTCGGTGCTCGGTGCCGGGCGCAACCAGATGTTCATCGCCGCCTTGTCGGCGGTCATGGGCGGCAACGTGCGCGTCGGGCTCGAGGACAGCCTGTGGCTCGGCCGCGGCCGGCTCGCCGAGTCGAACGCCGCGCAGGTGGCCAAGGCGCGCCGCCTGCTCGAGGAACTCGGCCTCGGCATCGCCACCCCGGCCGAGGCGCGCGATCTGCTGAAGCTCAAAGGAGGACGGAATGTCGCTTTCTAGACTGCTCGCCGCGCTGCTCGTTTTGTCGCTGTCCTCGCTTGCCGCGGCGCAGGAGTGGCCCGCCAAGCCGGTGCGCTTCGTGGTGCCGTTTCCGCCCGGCGGCACGGTGGACCCGCTCGCGCGGCTGATGGCCGCGAAGCTCACCGAATCATTCGGCCAGCAGTTCATCGTCGAGAACCGCCCCGGCGCGGGCGGCTCCATCGGGACGGCGGCGGTGGCGAAGGCCGCGCCGGACGGCTACAGCTTCGTGTTCGTGTTCGATTCGCACGCCGTCAACCAGTTCCTGCAGCCCAAGATGCCGTTCGATACGCTGCGCGATCTCGCCCCGGTCATGCTGGTGGGCACCGCCCCCTACGCGATCGCCACGCGCGTCGACAAGCCGTTCAAGAGCTTCGCTGACGTGGTGGCCGCGGCGAAGGCGAAGCCCGACACCGTCACCATCGGCTCCATCGGCAACGGCACGCTCGGGCATCTCACGACGCTGCTCGCGCAGCAGGTGGGCGGCTTTCGCATCACGCACGTGCCGTACGCCGGCGGCGGGCCGATGACGCAGAACCTCATGGGCGGGCAGATCGACCTGGGCATCGGCTCGGCCGCGCTGCTCACGCCCCACGTGCGCTCAGGCAAGATGCGGGCGCTCGCCACCACCGGCGAGAAGCGCACCCCCACCCTGCCCGATGTCCCCACGCTGGGCGAGCAGGGCATCCCGGGCGTCGTGGCGCTCGCCTGGTGGGGGGTATTTGCCCCGGCCGGCACGCCGCGGCCGATCATCGAGCGCTTCCACGGCGGCCTCGCCAAGGCGCTCGCCCAGCCCGATGTGCAGAAGACGCTCGGCGAGAGCCTCGGCATGGAGATCGTCGGTGCGAGCCCCGAGGAGACACAGAAGTTCGTGGTGCGGGAAATGGACCGCTGGGGCAAGGTGGTGAAGGAGCACGGCGTGAAGGTGGACTGACCGGCACGTTCATTGCCTTTGCCGGCCATGAACCCGAGACGGTCGATCACCAAGCAGGTGCACGCGCGCCTCGAGCGCGAGCCGCGCATCAACATCCACCGCCATCCCATCGAAATCCGCCACGCGGACGGCGGCGCCGTGGTGCTCGAGGGGGAGGTGCCCGATGTGGCGGCGAAAAAGCTTGCCCTGGAAATTGCAGGGTCGGTGCGCGGCGTCGATGGCATCGTCGACCGCCTGCGCGTGGCCCCGGGCGAGGTGCGCGGCGACGGGGCCGTGCGCGACTCGCTCGCGCGCATGCTGCTCGAGCACCAGGAATTCCGCAATTGCACGCTGCGCTCGGTCACCAACGAGCGGCGCGAGACGCTGCGCGCCGCGCAGGCCGATGCGGTGGGCGAGATCGAGATCGAAGTCACCGACGGGGTCATCGTGCTGGAGGGCCACGTCATCAGCCAGTCGCACAAGCGCTTTGCCGGCGTGCTCGCGTGGTGGACGCCCGGGCGGCGCGACGTGGTGAACTCGCTCGAGGTCCGGCCGGGGTATGAGGATCGCGACGAGGAGGTCGCCGAGGTGCTCGCGCTCGTGCTCGAAGCCGACCCGCTGCTCGACGCGACCCAGGTGCGCCCGAGTTGCACCGGCCGCACGGTGGTGCTCGAGGGTAGCGTGCCCAGCGCGGAGCAGAAGGCGCGCGCCGAGCTCGACGCGTGGGCGCTCTTCGGCGTCGAGCGCGTGGTAAATCGCCTTCAGGTCACGGACTGAGGGGCGCCTCGTCCATCAGCGCGAGCTGCTCGCGCAGCTCGAGGATCCGGTCCTGCCAGTATCGCGGCGTGCCGAACCACGGGAAGGCGGCCGGAAAGGCCGGGTCGTCCCAGCGGCGCGCGATCCAGGCGCAATAGTGGATGAGGCGCAGGGTGCGCAGCGCCTCCACGAGGTGCAGCTCGCGGCGCTCGAGGTGCATGAAGTCCTCGTAGCCCGCGAGCAGCGCGCGCAGCTGCCGTTCCTGCGCTTCGCGCTCGCCCGAGAGCAGCATCCACAGGTCCTGCACCGCGGGCCCCATGCGCGCGTCGTCCAAGTCCACGAAATGCGGCCCCTCGTCGGTCCAGAGGATGTTGCCGGGATGGCAGTCGCCGTGCAGCCGGAGCAGGCGCGGCGGCCCGGCACGCGCATAGCAGTGCCCCACCCCCGCGAGGGCCTGCTCGGTGACGGCCTGCCAGGCCGGCAAGAGCTCATCGGGCACCCGGCCGCTCGCGAGGAGCCACGCGCGCGGCTCCCGCCCGAACGTTTCGGCATCGAGCGGCGGGCGAAACCGGAACGCGACCGTGCCCGCCGCCGCGTGGATGCGGCCGAGGAAGCGCCCGATGCGCTCCAGCGTGCGCGCATCGTCGAGCTCCGGGCGCCGGCCGCCGCGGCGCGGATACACCGCGAAGCGGAAGCCGGCCTGCGTTCCCGTGACGAGCGGCGCCACCACCGGGATCTCGCGCTCGGCGAGCTCGCGGGCGAAGGCGTGCTCCTCGGCGATCTGCTCGCCGCTCCAGCGCCCGGGCCGGTAGAACTTCAGCACCCGCGAGCTGCCGTCTTCGAGCCAAGCCTGGTAGACGCGGTTCTCGTAGCTGTTGAGCGGCGCGAGCCGGCCGTCGGGGCGCAGGCCGGCAGCCTCGCAGGCATCGAGCACGATCTCGGGCGTCAGCGCGGCGTAGGGATGGGCCACGGCGGTATAGTAGTCGCATGGCCGCGCCGATCGTCGAAGTGCAGGACGTGCATTTCTCCTACGGCGAGCTCGAGGTGTTCCGCGGGCTCACGCTCTCGATCGAGCGGGGCGCCGTGGTCGGCATCCTGGGCGGCAGCGGCAGCGGCAAATCCACGCTGCTCAAGCTGATCGGCGGGCAGCTCGCGCCCGCGCGCGGCCGCGTGCTCGTCGAGGGCAGGACGGTGCACACGCTCGATCCGGCGGCGCTGTACGCGCTGCGCCTGGAGATGGGGATGATGTTCCAGACCTCGGGACTGTTCAGCGACCTGTCGGTGTACGAAAACGTCGCCTTCCCGATCGAGGAGAATTTCCGCCTGCCCGCCGAGCTCGTCCGGCGCCTCGTGCTCATGAAGCTGCACGCGGTCGGCCTGCGCGGGGCGCAAGCCATGCGCCCGGCGGACCTCTCGGGGGGAATGACGCGCCGCGTCGCGCTGGCGCGCGCCATCGCCACCGATCCGAAGCTGATGATGTACGACGAGCCCTTTGCGGGCCTCGATCCCATTTCGTTGCGCCAGATCGCCGAGCTGATCCGCAGCCTCAACGGCGCCCTCGGGCTCACGTCGATCGTCGTGACCTACGACGTGAAGGAGGCGCTCGAGGTGTGCGACACCATCTACGTCATCGCCGAGGGCACGGTGCTCGGTCACGGCACGCCGCGCGAGATCGCGGCGTCGTCCGACCCGTATTTGCACCAGTTCCTGAACGCCCTGCCCGACGGGCCGGTGCGGTTTCATTTCCCGGGGCCGCCGCTGGCGGAGGACCTCGGGCTCAAAGCGCAGGAGGCGCCATGACCGACGACATCAGCCGGGCGGCAAGCGATTGGGTGAAGCAGGGCGAGGACATCCGGCAGCGCGTGCACGATGTGACGCTGGAGGCGCTGCGCAACCGGCGCTTCGACCGCGAGGCCATCCGCGAAGTGGTGCGCGCCGCCACGGAAGGGGTGGCGCGCGGCGCGGAGGGCAGCCGCGTCGGCGTGCGCGAGGCGCTGGCACAGGGCCTGCGCGGAATCGACGAGGCGCTCACCAAGTCGGTCGAGGCGGGCCACGAGGCGCTGCGCCAGCTCACCGCGACCGGGCGCGGGCTGTCGGAGCACGAGCTGCAGCAGGCCCTCGCCGGCCTGCGCCGGATCGAGGAGGACTTCGTCGCCACCGTGGAGGAGGTGGCGCACTCGGCCAACGAACGGGTGCGCCCCGAGCTGCGCGAGCTCCTGCGCCAGGCGGCGCACGCGGGCACCGAGACCAGCCGGCGCAGCGCGCGGCTGATGGCCGAGTTCACGCTCAGCGGCATGGAGCTCGCGGGGGAATTCGGCGTGCGGTTCGCGCGGCTCGCCGGCGGGCTGCTCGCCGGCGTGGCCGATGCCCTCGACAAGTCCGCGGGCCCGAGCAAGCGCCCGTAAGCCGCGCGCATGCTGCGCGAGACCTTCGGCATCATGCGGGAGCTGCCGCGCCTGCATGAGATCGCCACGGTGCTCATCCGCCACGGCCTGGGCGACTTCGTGCAGCGCATCGGCATCGCCGGGCTCCTCGAGCGCGCCGGCCAGATCCTGCACTGGGGGGCCGCGGCCGAGTCGGTCAAGCTCGAGCCGGCGCAGCGCCTGCGCATGGCGCTCGAGGAGCTCGGCCCCACCTTCGTGAAGCTGGGGCAGGTGCTGGCGACCCGCGTGGACCTCTTCCCGCCGCGCTGGATCGCGGAATTCGAGAAGCTCCAGGCGCAGGTGCAGCCGGTGCCCTTCGGCGCGCTGCTTCCCGAGCTCGAGCGCGCGCTCGGCCGCTCGCCGTTCTCGGTGTTCCGCGAGATCGACGCCACGGCGCACGGCGCCGCTTCCATCGCGCAGGTGCACCGCGCGAGCCTGGCGGACGGCACGCCGGTGGTGCTGAAGATCCGCCGGCCGGGGATCCGCGAAAAGATCGATGCGGACCTGCGACTGCTGCGGCGGGTGGCGGAGCTGGTCGAGACGGAGATGCCCGACGCGCGGCGCTACCGCCCGGTGGAGATTGCGGGCCAGTTCGCCCGCTCCCTGGAGCGCGAGCTCGACTTCGCCACCGAGGCGCGCAACATCGAGCGCTTCGCCCAGAACTTCGCCGGCCATCCGCATCTCGTGGTTCCGAAGGTCTACCCCGAATGGACGCGCGAAACCCTGCTCGTGCAGGAGCACGTCCAAGGCGTCCCGGGCACGGACCTCGCGGCGGTGGGGGCGGCGGGGCTCGACCGGCGCCTGCTCGCGGCGCGCGGCGCCGACGTGTTCCTCAAGATGATCCTGATCGACGGCTTCTTCCACGCCGATCCGCATCCGGGCAACGTGTTCTATCTCCCCGGCAACCGCATTGCGGTGATCGACTTCGGCATGGTGGGGCGCCTGTCGCCGCAGCGCCGCCGCCAGGTGGTGGATCTGCTCGCGGGGCTCGCGCGCATGGCCGAGGAGCCCATGCTCGAGGTGCTGCTCGACTGGGCTGCCGACGCGCACGTCGAGGAGGCCCGCCTGGCCGCCGACGTGAACGAGCTCGTGTTCGAGTTCGAGGGCATGCCGCTCAAGGACATCCGCATCGGCGCCGCCATCCGCCAGTTCGCCGCCATCGTGCGCGAGCATTCCATCGTGCTGCCCGCCGACCTGTCGCTCATGTTCAAGACCCTCATTACGCTGGAGGGCCTGGGCCGCCAGTACGATCCGGATTTCCACATCGTGGAGCACCTCGGGCCGCTGGTGAAGCGCGCGCTTGCGGAGCGCCACGCGCCGCGCGAGCTCGTGCGGCGCGGACGCGGCATGGCCGACGAGTTCCTGAGCCTCGCGGCCAGCGTGCCGCGCGACTTCGCCCGCCTGTTGCGCGAGGCGCGCCGCGGCAAGGCGCGCGTCGACCTGGACCTGAAGCGCCTGGACAGCTTCGGCCGCCAGCTCGACCGCACCCTCGACCGGGTGACGGTGGGCATCATGACCGCCTCGCTCGTAATCGGCTCGGCGATCGTGATGACGGTGCAGGAGGGACCCACGTTCCTCGGGCTGCCGCTGCTGCCGACGCTCGGATTCGCGGGGTATCTCCTCGCCTTCGTGAACAGCGTGTGGATCATCTACGGCATCTGGCGCTCCGGCCGCGAGCGCGCCTGACGCGGTCCGGCTAGGGCTGCGTGAGCTTGATCTCGATGCGCCGGTTGCGCGCCCAGGCCGTCTCGTTGTCCTGCGGGTCGACCGGGTAATGCTCGCCGAAGCCCGCGGCGGAAAGGTGCCGCGGGGGGATGCCCTGCGCGGCGAGGAAGTGCACCACCGACAGCGCGCGGGCGGCCGAGAGCTCCCAGTTCGACGGAAACTGCGCGGTGGCGATCGGCCGCCGGTCGGTGTGCCCCGCCACCTGCAGCACCCACGGAATGTCGGCAGGGATGTCGCGGGTCACGCCGCGCAGGATCTTGGCCAGCTGCGCGAGGCGCCGCTCGCCTTCCCCGGCGAGGCGCGCCTCGCCGGTGGGAAAGAGCAGCTCCGACTGGAACACGAAGCGGTCGCCGACGATGCGGATATTCGGATTCTCGCCGAGCACCGCGCGCAAGCGGCCGAAGAACTCGGAGCGGTAGCGCTGCAGCTCCTCCGCGCGGCGGGCGAGCGCGAGGTTCAGGCGCTCGCCCAGCTGCGCGATCTCCTGCTGCTGCGTGGCTGCCTGGGCTTCGGAGGCCTCCAGGGCGTCGCTCAGCGCCGCGATCTGCCGGCGCAGCGCCGCCACCTGCTGCCCGAGCAGCTCGACGTTCTGGTGCGCGGCGCCGGCCTCCTCGGTGCGCACCTCGAGGTCGGCGAGCGTCGCCTGCAGCCGCGCGCGCAGCGCCTGGCCGCTCGCGCGCTCGAGCGCGAGCGTCTCCGCGAGCGCGCTCACCTGGCGGCTCAGTTCCTCCAGCGCGCGCTCGCGCCCGGCGAGCTGGGCGCCGAGCAGGTACTGCCCGAGCACGAACACGAGCAGCATGAAGACGAGCACGAGCAGGATCGAGGCGAGTCCGTCGACGAAGGCCGGCCAGACGTTGACCGGGTGGCGGCCGCGGCGGGCGAGCGTGAACACGGCGCTACATGCGGCCCCGCGGGCCGCCGAGGCTCTGGGCGAGGAGCTTGATTTCCTGGCGCATGGCCTCGGGCACTTCCCCGCGCGCGCCCGAGACCTCCTCGACCAGCCGCGCGAGCGCCGCATCGACGCTGCGCAGGTGCGCGCGCATCTCCTGGTTGCTCGCCACCGCATCGGCCACGTGGCCCGCGAGCTCCGCCATGGCGGGCTGCAGGTCGAGCTGATTCCGGGTGAGGCTGAGGATCACTTTTTGCTCGGTGCGCAGCTGGTCGGAGAGCTCGCCGAGCCGGTCGGTGAGCTGCGCCAGCGCGGCCTGCCCGGCGCGCCGGTCTTCCTCGCCGCGCGCCATCATGCGCTGGATCTGCGCCAGGTTCTCGGCCGTCTGCTCGAGCAGCGCCTGCAGGTAGGGTGGCAGCGCGCCTTCGCCGTCGCCGCCCAGGCCCTGCACCGGGAGCTGCGCGCGGCCGGCGAGGAACTCCTCGAGCTGGGCGAAGAATCGGTTCTGCGCATGCCCCGCCTGCAGGTCGAGCACGCCGAGCGCCAGCGCGCCGGCCAGGCCGAACAGCGAGCTCGAGAACGCCGTGGCCATCCCCGCGAGCGGCACCTGCAGGTCGCCGCTCAGGTCGGCAAAGGCGCGCGCCGCCTCGCCCTGCGCGGTGAGCCCGCCGATCACGCGCCCGACTCCGCCCACCGTGTCGAGCAGCCCCCAGAAGGTCCCGAGCAGGCCGAGGAAGATGAGCAGTCCCACGAGGTAGCGCGAGATGTCGCGCGACTCGTCCAGGCGAATGCGCACGCCGTCGAGCAGCGAGCGCATGGCGAGCGGTGACAGGACGAAGCCTTCGCGCTCGCGTCCGGCCACCACCGCCGCGAGCGGGGCCAAGAGGCGCGGCGGGTCCTCGATGCGAAAGCCGCGGCTCACCTGATCGACCCAGTGTCCGGCGGGCCCGAGCGCGAGCACCTGGGCGAAGCAGATCCCCGCGCCCACGAGGAGCGCGGCGAGGATCACGCCGTTGAAGACCGGGTTCGCAAGAAAGGCCTGTGAGAGCGGCCCGAACAGGAGGACGCACACGGCGGCGACCGCGGCGACCAACAGCGCCATCCACGCGAGCATGCGCTTCGGGTCGCTCACCGCCGCGCTCCGGCCCCGGGTCGGGTCAGACCTTTTCGCCGTCGCGCGGCAGGAAGCGCAGGGCCACCCCGTTGTTGCACCAGCGCTGCCCGGTCGGCGGCGGCCCGTCGTCGAACACGTGGCCGTGATGCCCGCCGCAGCGCCGGCAGTGGTACTCGGTGCGCGGATAGATGAGGTAGAAGTCCTTCTTGGTGTCGAACACGCCCGGGATCGTGGTGAAGAAGCTCGGCCACCCGGTGCCCGACTCGTATTTCATCGCCGAGGTGAACAAGGGCAGGCCGCAGCCGGCGCAGGTGAACACCCCGGGGCGCTTCTCATCGTTGAGGGGACTGGTGCCGGCGCGCTCGGTGCCTTCCTTGCGCAGCACCTGGTAGGCCTCCGGCGCCAGGCGCTTGCGCCACTCCTCGTCGGAGAGCTTGAGCGGCTCCTGCGCCGAGGGCACCGCCGCCCCGGCCGGCAGGTACGCCTGCCAGTCGCGCTGCAGCGCCTCGATGTCCTTCATGGTGCGCGGCGCCGCGCGCGCGCCGCGGGGCGCGGCCCGCGCGCCGAGGGGCGCGAGCGCCGCCGCCAAGACGAATGTGCGTCGATCCATGGGTTCCTCATCGTAGCCTCGGGCGGCCGGGGTCTGGCCGATGGGCCAAACCTAGCACTCCCGCGCCGCAGGGGGAAGTCCGGCTACAGCGGGAAGTGCAGCCGGATGGACACGCCCGAGGCGGGAACGGGAGCGCGGTAGACGGGCGGCGGCGGCGCGTAGTACACGGGAGCCGGCGTCGGTGCGTAGATGACGGTCGGCGGCGGCGCGTAGACCACGCGCGGCGGGGGCAGGTAGCCGAGCGGCGCCGGCATGACCACCACCGGGCGGTGCTGGTGCTTCCAGTAATGCTTGTGATGGTGGTGGTAGGGACGGTACCCATGGCCACGGTCGGCGAGGGCAGGGGCCGCGAGCGCTAGGCCGGCGGCGAGGACGAGGAGCTTTTTCAGCATGACAACCTCCGCTGGTTGGACGACATGCCCATTTCACGCGCCGGGCGCCTCCGCGTGAACCGAGAAAGTGCAACAGGTGTAACCGCGTGTTAACTTGCGCGCCACGGAGGAGACGTATGTCACGGTTACTCGTCGCAGTCCTGGCCCTCGCGGCCGCCGGCGCCGCCGCGGCGCAGGATGCTTATCCATCCAAGCCCATCACGATGATCGTGCCCTTCCCGCCCGGGGGCGTGGCCGACATCGTCGGCCGGCCGCTCGCCGCGACCATGGAAAAAACGCTGCGCCAGCCGATCGTGGTGGTGAACCGCACCGGCGCCGGGGGGGCGGTCGGCATGCGCGAGGTCGCGCGCGCCGCGCCCGACGGCTACACCATCCTGATGGGGCTGTCCTCCATCTCCATTTTTCCGGTGTCCGACCGGATCATGGGCCAGACGCCTTCCTACGAGCTCAAGGACTTCGCGCCGATCGCGCTCGTCACGGCCGATCCGACCGTGCTCGTGGTGCGCGGCGACAGCCCGTACAAGACGCTCAAGGACTTCGTCGAGGCCGCCAAGGCGAATCCCGGCAAGATCAACTATTCGTCCTCGGGCGTGTACGGGACGCTGCACGTGGCGATGGAGATCTTCGCGCACGCCGCCGGCATCAAGCTCTTTCACGTGCCCTACGGCGGCGGCGGCCCGGCAGTCACCGCGCTGCTTGGCGGGCAGGTCGACGCGCTCGCCTCGGGGCCGGCGGCCGCCATCGGCCAGATTCGCGCCGGCAAGATGCGCGCGCTGGCGAGCTGGAGCACCGAGCGCCTGAAGCTGCTGCCGGACATTCCGACGTTCAAGGAGCTCGGCTACGACGCCGAGTTCTACATCTGGTCGGGCGTGTTCGCGCCCGCCGGCACGCCGACGGCAGTCGTCGGGCGCCTGCGCGAGGCGGTGCGCGAGGCGGCGAATTCGAGCGAGTTCCGTGCCGCGATGGAAAAGGTGTCCACGCCGGTGAGCTACCTCGATGCGCCCGACTTCCAGAAATTCTGGGAGCGCGACGCGAAGCGCCTGGCCGCCGCGCTGGAGAAGATCGGGCGGGTCGAAGACCCGAAGAAATAGCGCCGGGCTCAGCCCTTGCGCTTCGCGGCCTTGCGCTTGCGCGCCGCGATCTGGCGCTTCGCCTTGGCCTGCCGCTCCCGCACGACCAGCGCGAGCGGCGTGCGGTACTGCGACAGCGCCGCGGCGCGCCGCTCGAAGGGGTCGCGCCGCGTCACCGTGGCGAGCTGACGCCCGTTCAGCAGCGGGAAATGCCGCAGCTCGTCGAGCGCCTCGGCCACGCGCCAGGCGCCCTCCACGCCGCTCACCCAGAGCGCCGGATCCATGCGCCGCAGGTCGAAGGGCACCGAGTACTCGCGCAGCGTCTTGTCGCTGCGGCGGTTGCAATATTCGTGGAAGTAGGACATGGCGAGCTCGCGCAGGGTGCGATACACGGGGTCGCGCGAGCGCAGCGCCACGCCGTTGGTCTTGGAGAGCGCTCCCCAGCAGCCGTTGCGGCGATACAGCGCCACGACGTGGTCGAAGTCGCGCTCTGCCCGCATGTCCAGCAGCAGCGGCGGCTCGCCGTGCACCCAGAACGCGCACGCGGCGAGCATCGCGCCCTCGATGCAGTGCGCGCGCCGCGTGCGCAAGACCGTGCGCACGGTGTCGCAGGTCTCGCCGGCGACCTCGAAATTCTGCTTCAGCGCGTGCAGGTAGCTCTGGATCTTCTGCGGCGAGTCGAGCCGCCGCAGGACGGCGAACTCGGCGGGCGAGAGCCCCAGATCCTCGAGGGTCGCGAAGCGCTTTCTGGCCATGGCGGCGGAAAAATATAATGGCCGGCCCGGCGGGGCAATCGGCTCCGCAAGGGCTTGATTTTCAGGCCGTCCGGAGGCCCCATTCCGCCCCTTTCCGAAACGCTCGAGGCCCTCTACCGCGACGAGTCGCGGCGCGTCTACGCGACGCTCGTGCGGCTGCTCGGTGACCTCGAGCTCGCCGAGGAGGCGCTGCACGAGGCGTTTCGCGCCGCGCTCGAGCAGTGGCCGCGCGAGGGCGTGCCAGCCAATCCCCGTGCCTGGCTGGTTTCGGCCGGCCGCTTCAAGGCGATCGACAGCCTGCGCCGGCAGGCGCGCTTCACGCCGCTCGAGGAGGAGCACCTGGAGACCCTTGCCGCCGAGCAGCCCGACGCCGAGGAGATCGCCGACGATCGCCTGCGGCTCATCTTCACGTGCTGCCATCCGGCGCTCGGCGCCGATGCGCAGGTGGCGCTGACGCTGCGCGAGGTGTGCGGCCTGACCACCGAGGAGATCGCGCGCGCGTTCCTTGCGCCGGCAGCCACGATTGCGCAGCGCATCGTGCGCGCCAAGAGCAAGATCCGCGACGCCCGCATCCCCTACGAAGTGCCGGCCGCGGCCGAGCTGCAGACGCGGCTGGAGCCGGTGCTGCGGGTGATCTATCTCGTGTTCAACGAAGGCTATTCGCCTTCGTCCGGCGCTGCGGTCACGCGCGCCGAGCTTTCGCAGGAAGCGATTCGCCTCGGCCGGCTGCTCGTGGAGCTCCTGCCCGATCCGGAAGCGCTGGGGCTGCTCGCGCTCATGCTGATCCAGGAATCGCGCCGCCGCGCGCGCGCCACGTCCGAGGGCGAGCTGGTGCTGCTCGAGGACCAGGACCGCAACCTCTGGGACCGGAGCTTGATCGCCGAGGGCGTCGATCTCACCACCAGGGCGCTGAAGAGCCGCTTCTTCGGGCCGTATTCGCTGCAGGCGGCGATCGCGGCGGTGCACGCGGAGGCGCCGAGCGCCGCCGCAACCGACTGGTCCGAGATCATCGGCCTCTACGACGTCCTTGCCCGCCTCGATCCATCGCCGGTGGTGGCGCTCAATCGCGCCGTGGCGCTCGCCATGCGCGACGGCGCCGCCGCGGCGCTGCCGGAGGTCGAGCGGTCACTGACCGAGCTGCAGGGCTATCACCTCGCCCACGCGGTGCATGCGGATCTGCTCAGGCGCCTCGGACGCAAGGAGGAGGCCCGCGCCGCCTACGGGCGGGCCTCCTCCTTGCGTCCGAGGCGCCTGAGCAGATCCGCATGCAC
>DATLGR010000480.1:0-1933 GCA_035540415.1 Burkholderiales bacterium
CGCCTGTCCATGCACTGCTCCCTGTTCCGCCCAGCTTAGGGATGCGGTGGCGGGCGGACAATGGCCCTTTGGAGTCGTCCACCGGAGTTCCACATGCCGCGCCTCGCCCCCTTGCCGCCGGACACCACGCCGGAGCTCAAAGAGCACTTCGATTTCTTCCTCGGCACGCTCGGATTCACGCCCAACAGCGTGCTCACGATGCAGCGCAAGCCGCGCCTGGTGCGCGCGTTCGCGCAGCTCAATGCCGCGGTGATGGATCCCCGGGGCGAAGTGGACCTGGGCTTCCGGCGCCTCGTCGGGCATGTGGCGAGCAAGGCCGCCGGCTGCCTCTATTGCCAGGCCCACACCCTGCTGGGCGCGCACAACTTCGGCGTGAGCGACGAGAAGCTCGCCGACGTGTGGAACTACGCGAGCAGCCCGCACTACAGCGAGCGCGAGCGCATCGCGCTCGACTTCGCCCTGGCCGCGGCGGCGCAGCCCAACGCGGTGACCGACGAGCTGTTCGCGCGCGTGCGCGAACACTGGAGCGAATCCGAGGTGGTCGAGATCCTCGCGGTCGTGGCGATGTTCGGTTTCCTCAACCGCTGGAACGACACCATGGCGACCCCGCTCGAGCCGGTCCCGCTGCAGGTCGCGCAGAAAGCCGCCGGTGCGAGGAACTGGTCCCCGGGCAAGCACGGCGCGTGAGGCGCGCGGCTTGGGCGTATAACGCGGCTATGGCCTCGAAGACCTTCACCAGCGGCCGCATCCGCCAGGCCGACTACGACACGGGCTCGAAGGAGCTCGAGCTGCGTTTCGACAACGGCACGGTGCTCGCGTACAAGCACGTGCCCGAGGAAGTCTTCCGGCGCCTGTGCAGCGCGCCCAACCCGGCGACGTACTGGGAGGACCGGATCGCCGAGGAGTACCCGAAAGGCGTCGCGAAAAGACCCGCCGGCGGCGCGCGGAAGGACCTGCGCGACCTCTTCGGCGGCGACGACGCGAGCTGACGCGCGCCGCCAACCGGCGCCGCGACTCAGGCCGCCTGGCCCGGCCGCACGCGCGCCTTGCGCGCGACCCCGCCGCGGTCGAACAGGACCACGAGCTCGGTCGCGCCGCGCGGCGTGCGGTCGGCGCCCAGCCAGCGGTACACCCACACCTCGTAGCCGCTGTCGAAGGTGATCACGTTCGCGCTCCCGAGCGCCGCGGCGACCTCGGCCTTCGTGCTCGCGCCCGGGCGCACCGTGGCGAGCGCCTGGGCGGGCGGCGGGCCGCCGGCGCGGATGACGCCCGGCGCGCTCTCGCCGAGCGGGCCGCCCCCATAGAGCCCGCACCCGCCGAGGGCGAGGGCGAGCGCGGCCACGCAGGCGGGCCGCATCATGGCGCGTCCTCCATGTACTCGAACACCACCAGCGAGTCGTGCGGCCAGCTGCTGTCGCCCAGCGGCAGGAAGTAGGTGCGGTCCAGCAGCACCTCGCAGTCGCAGAACGGCAGCTCCCGGGCCAGGCCCGGGTCGTCGCTCGCGCCGGCGTACATCCTGTCGATGGGCAGGACCTCGCGGCGCGCGCCGCTCACCAGTGTCACGGAGAAGACCGGCCGGTCGGCGAAGAACAGGTACTCGGAATCCTTGTGGCCGCAGTAGCGCGCCGGGCTGGAGAGGATTTCGCTGATCTTCTCCATCGGCGGGTTGGTGTTCGAAACCAGTCCGGCCTCCATGCCGACGAGGCATTCCAGGCGCAGGTCGCCGAGGCGGCGCGTGTTGGGCGGCAGCCCCGGGGTGCGGATCTCGGTGCGCCAGGTCATGGTCAGGCGCTTGCGGTTGGGCGAGACGACCGCGTTCTGCGCGAGCGCGCGGGGATCGCGCTGCAGTGTGAACGTGCGGTCCGGCGCGATCGGCACGGCGTACGAGAAGGTGTCGGCCACCACCTCGAGCTCGATGTCATCCATGTTCGTG
>DATLGR010000481.1:0-6151 GCA_035540415.1 Burkholderiales bacterium
GGCGAGGCCGCACGCCGCGAAGGTGGATGGCCTTGTGGGCGTCGGTGAGCGGGCGGAGCTGGTAGACGAGTCCCCAGCCGAGCCGCGTGCGAAGGTCCTCGCGCAGCCGCAGCTGGGCCGGGGGATGGTGGCCCGCGGCAAGCACCGGCGCCCCCCCCTCGCGAGCCGCGTTGATCGCGAGGAACAGCTCCTGCAGCCCGGCCTCGCTCATCAGGTCCACGTCATCGGCGATGACCAGCGAGGGATTGGCGCGGCCCGCGGCGCGAAGGAGGTGCGTGCGCCCGCTGCCCTGCTCGCCCCACAGATAGAGAATCGCCTCGCGCAATGCGCCCCGGGCGAGGGCGACGACCTGCTCGAGCGCCTCGCGATTGGCGCCCGGCACGAAGCTATCGAGCGTCGGCTCGCCGCGGGGTGAGATATCGAGCGTAAGCTGGCGCATGGGGACCGGCCGCGAGCGCAGGCGATCGGCGGACGGCGGCTTTAGAATGGCAAACACGGAAACTGTAGCATGTCGAAACGACTTTCCTATCGCGACGCCGGCGTGGACATCGACGCGGGCGATGCGCTCGTCGAGGCGATCAAGCCATTCGCGCGCCGCACGATGCGGCCGGAAGTGCTGGCCGGAATCGGCGGGTTCGGCGCGTTGTGCCGCATTCCCGGGCGCTATCGCCGGCCGGTGCTCGTCTCCGGCACCGACGGGGTCGGCACCAAGCTGAAGCTCGCGTTCGAGCAGGGCCGCCACGACGGCGTGGGCATCGACCTGGTCGCAATGTCGGCGAACGACGTCCTCGTCCAGGGCGCAGAGCCGCTGTTTTTTCTGGATTACTTTGCGTGCGGGCGGCTGGACGAGTCGGTTGCCGTGCGCGTCATCCGGGGCATCGCGCGCGGCTGCGAGCTCGCCGGTTGCGCCCTCATCGGCGGCGAAACGGCCGAAATGCCGGGCATGTACCCCGAAGGTGAATACGACTTGGCCGGCTTCTGCGTCGGAGTGGTGGAGGACGATCGCATCATCGATGGCCGTGCCGTCGTTCCTGGCGATGCGGTGCTGGGTCTCGCCTCCAGCGGGCCGCACTCCAACGGCTATTCGCTCATCCGCAAGATCCTGCAGCGCGAGCGCCCGCCGGAGACCTTCGACCTACTCGAGCCGACGCGCATTTACGTCAAGCCCGTCCTGCGACTTCTGGAAACGGTACCGGTGAAAGGGCTTGCGCACATTACTGGCGGCGGCCTTCCCGGAAACCTCCCGCGCGCGCTGCCTGCAAACGTGGCTGCCCGGCTGCGGCGCGAGGCCTGGCCGCGCCCGGCGGTGTTTCAGTGGCTGCAAGACGCGGGCGGCGTCGCCGAGGACGAAATGCTTCGGGTGTTCAATTGCGGCATCGGCATGACGCTCATCGTCGCCGCGGGGGACGCGGCGCGCGCCGCGGAGATCCTGCGCGCCGCCGGCGAGTCGGTCTATGAGATTGGCGTCATCGAGCCCGCGCAGGGCGAGCCGGCCTGCGTCATCGTGTGAACCCCGCTCACATCGAGCCGCGGCGCGCGAGGTAGATTCCGAGCAGCACGATGCCGCCGCCGATCATCTGCAGGCGGCCGAGGGGCTCCGCCAGGAGGATCCACGCGAACGCGGCCGCCATCACCGGCTGGAGGAGCAGGCTCACCGACGAGAACCCGGCGGGCAGGTGGGCGAGGGCGTAGGCGATCAGGCCTTGCCCGGCGGCATGCGACACGAGCGCCAGTCCGGCGAGCGCGAGCCAGCCGGCGGCGCTGACCGGGAGCATGGGCTCGCCGGTGGCGAGCGCAACGGGCAGAAGGATCACGGCGGTGATCGCGCTCGTCACGGCCATCAGGCGCAGCACCGACTCCCCACGGTCGCGAAGGCTTTTCACCGTCAAAAGATACCCGGCGTAAAACATCGCGGTGACCACGCCGAAGGCATCGCCGCGGAGCCCGGTTGGGGAAAACTGCAGGCTCGTGTGCACAAGGAGCGCAACGCCCGTCAGCGCGGCCGCGAGCCCGGCGACGAACACGCGCGTCGGGCGCTCGCGCAGGAACACCCAAGCGGCCAGCGTGACGAAGAGGGAGGCGAGGTTGGCGAGCAGCGTCGAGTTCGCGACCGAAGTGAGCTGGATGGAGGTGTGCCAGAAGGCGAGGTCGCCGGCGAACGCCAGCCCCGCAGCGGCGAGCAGCACGGGCCTTCCGGGTGCGTGCCAGGTCGCTCGACGGCGCGTCAGCCAGCACAGGCCCCATAGCGCCGGGAGGGCGAGCGCGACGCGCCAGAACGCGGTGGCCGTGGGCCCCGCCTCGGACACGCGCACGAAAATCGGCGACAGGGCGATGCACGTGGCGCCTGTCACCAGCGCGCCGATCGCGGGGTTCATGGGCCCCGCATGGTAAAGGGGGAAACCCCTCAAAACATTACGCGGCAGGCAATCAGCTGCGGAAGATCGCTTCGAAACTCACTTCAAGTCGTTCCAGCGCTTGGCGGCCGCCTCGTAGCGGCGCCGCGCCATTTCCACTTCGTGCTCGAGAAGCTGTTGCCGCCCGAAATAATCCAGGCTCGGGCGCGTGCCGCCGGAAGCGGTTCCCTGCCGCTCGCCGGGCTGCGGTACCACCCCCTGGTCGCGCCGCGCCTCGGCCTCCTTGAGCGCGAGATAAGCGGCGCGCGCTTCCTCATAGGCCTGCTCGAGCTGCGCGCGGCGATCCTGCGCCAGCGCGGCAATCGTCAGGGACAGCCCAAGGGCCAGCAACAGGCCTTTCATCGGCGGCATCCGGTAAAATTTTTTGGACATGCCCGCGCCGCGCTTCGTTCACCTCAGGATGCACAGCGAGTACTCGGTGAGCGATGGCATCGTCCGGGTGGAGGACGCCGTCGAGCGGGCGGCGCAGGACGGCATGGCGGCCCTCGGCCTCACCGATCTCGCGAACCTGTTCGGGGTGGTCAAGTTCTACCGCGCCGCGCGGCTGCGGGGCGTCAAGCCGGTCGTGGGCGCCGATTGCTGGATCGAGAACCCGGTCGATCGCGACAAGCCTGGGCGAGTGCTCCTGCTGTGCGCGTCCCGCGAGGGATACCGGCGCCTCTGCGAGCTGCTGTCAAGGGCCTGGCTGCGTAACCAGCACCGCGCCAGGGCGGAGATCTCGCGCGCCTGGCTGGAGGAAGGTACCGATGGCCTCATCGCCCTGTCGGGCGCCGGCTTCGGCGACGTCGGCCAGGCGCTCCACGCCGATAACGGCGAGGCGGCCGAGCGCCTCGCGCGCGGCTGGGCAGCCCTTTTCCCGGGCCGCTACTATGTCGAGCTGCAGCGCACCGGAGCGCCCCATGGTGAGGCCCTGGTGGCCCGGTCGGCGTCCCTCGCCGCGCGGCTCGATCTGCCTGTCGTGGCCACCCACCCCGTTCAATTCCTGCAGCGCGAGGACTTCAAGGCGCACGAAGCGCGGGTGTGCATCGCCCAAGGGTATGTTCTCGGCGACCAGCGGCGGCCCCGCTTGTTCAGCCCCGAGCAGTACTTCAAGACGCAGGCGGAAATGGCCGAGCTCTTCCGCGACATTCCGCAGGCCCTCGACAATTCGATCGAGGTGGCGCGACGCTGCAGCCTCGAGATCGAGCTCGGCCGCACTCGCCTGCCCGAGTTCCCCATTCCCGGCGACTCGACCGTCGACGACTATCTGCGCGAGCAGGCGCTCGCCGGGCTCGAGCGTCGGCTGGAGAAGCTGTCGCGGGAGCGCATGGATTCCGCCCGCTACCGCGAACGCCTGGAGTTCGAGATCCGCACCATCGTTCAGATGGGCTTCTCCGGATACTTCCTCATCGTGGCGGACTTCATCAACTGGGCCAAGGCCAACGGGGTGCCCGTGGGACCCGGGCGGGGATCGGGGGCCGGATCGCTGGTCGCCTATTCGCTCGGCATCACCGACCTCGACCCCCTGAAATACGACCTGCTGTTCGAGCGTTTCCTCAATCCCGAGCGCGTGTCGATGCCGGACTTCGACATCGATTTCTGCCAGGACGGGCGCGACCGCGTGATCGATTACGTGCGAGGCAAGTACGGGGAAGACAGCGTGTCGCAAATCGCCACGTTCGGCACCATGGCCGCGCGCGCCGTCGTGCGCGATTGCGGCCGCGTGCTCGACCTGGGCTACAACTTCTGCGACCAGATCGCGAAGCTCATTCCGGTGCAGCCGGGCAAGACCATCACGCTCCAGATGGCGCGCGAGATGGAGCCGCTGCTCGCGCAGCGCGAGGCGCAGGAGGACGAGGTGCGCGAGCTTCTCGAACTCGGCACGAAGCTCGAGGGGCTGGTGCGCAACGTGGGAATGCACGCGGGCGGGGTCTTGATCGCGCCCGGTCGATTGACCGATTACTGTCCGCTCTACGCCGCCGAAGGCACGGCCCATGCCGTCTCGCAGCTCGACAAGGACGACGTGGAGGCGATCGGCCTGGTGAAGTTCGATTTTCTGGGCCTCACCACGCTCACCATTCTCGACTGGGCCGAGCGCCATGTGCGGCGCCTGGGTCAGCCCGAGTTCGCCCTGGAGCGGGTGGCGCTCGACGATCGCGATACCTATCAGCTCCTGTCGGCCGGAAATACCACGGCGGTGTTCCAGCTGGAATCCCGAGGCATGCGCGACCTGATCAAGCGCGCGCGGCCGGATCGCTTCGAGGACGTGATCGCGCTGGTGGCGCTCTACCGCCCGGGTCCGATGGACCTGATTCCGGAGTACATCGAGCGAAAGCACGGCAAGCGCGTCGAGTACCTCGACCCGCGCCTGGAGCCTATTCTGGGTCCCACCTACGGGATCATGGTCTACCAGGAGCAGGTGATGCAGATCGCCCAGGTGATCGGCGGCTATTCGCTCGGCGGTGCGGACTTGCTGCGCCGTGCAATGGGCAAGAAAAAGCCCGAGGAAATGGCGCAGCAGCGCGAAATCTTCGTCGTCGGGGCGCAGCGCAACGGACTGCCGCGGGCGAAAGCGACGCAGCTGTTCGACCTGATGGAGAAGTTCGCGGGTTACGGATTCAACAAGTCGCATGCCGCGGCGTACGCCCTGCTCGCCTACCAGACGGCCTACATGAAGGCCCACCACCCGGCCGCGTTCGTCGCGGCCAACCTGTCGGCAGTCATGGACGACACCGACAAGGTGCGCCAGTTCTACGAGGACGGCCTCGCCAACGGGCTCGTCATCCTGCCGCCCGACATCAACGCGTCCGAGTATCGCTTCCTGCCGGTGGACCGGCGCACCGTGCGCTACGGCCTGGGCGCGGTCCGGGGCACGGGCGAGTCGGCGATCGATGCCGTGGTGCAGGCGCGGGCCGGCGGGCCGTTCACCGATCTCTTCGATTTCTGCGTGCGGGTCGACAAGCGCATCGTCAATCGCCGCGTGATCGAGGCCCTGGTGCGCGCCGGTGCCTTCGATCCGGTCGACGCGAACCGCGCCCGGTTGCTGGCGTCGGTCGGCCGGGCGCTGGAGGCGGCCGAGCAAGGCGAGCGCCAGCGCGCGCAGAACAGCCTCTTCGGCGAAGCCGAGGCGCCGCGCGGCGGCGCACACGCCTATGTGGAGGCAGCCTCCTGGGACACCAAGCAGAAACTCCTCGAGGAAAAAACCGCGCTTGGGTTCTACCTGTCGGGACACCTCTTCGCCGTCTATGAGCGGGAGCTTGCGCGCTTCCCGAGGGTGCCGCTCGCCAAGCTGGCTTCCGGCGAGCGCGTCTGGATGGCGGGCATCGTCGTGGCCGCGCGCGCGCAGATGACGCGGCGCGGGCGAATGATGGTCGCGATGCTCGACGACGCCAGCGCCCAGGTCGAGGTTACGGTTTTCAACGAGCTGTTCGAGAAGCATCGTGACAAGCTGAAGGAGGATGCGCTCCTTGTCGTGGCGGGCAAGGTGCAGCATGATGAGTTTTCGGGCGGCCTGCGGGTCACGGCCGAGGACCTGCTTGACCTCGACGGCTTGCGCGGCCGTTATGCCTCCCGCCTGCGTATTTCGATGAACGGCGGAGCCGATGCGCGCCGCCTGCAGCAGGTGCTCGCTCCTTATCGGGCGAGCGGCGCCGGCGCCTGCCAGGTCGTCGTGCAGTACCGCAATGCGACGGCGGCGTGCGAGGTCGCGCTGGGCGAAGGCTGGCGCGTACGGGCCGATGAGCGGCTGCTGCAAGACC
>DATLGR010000482.1:0-14321 GCA_035540415.1 Burkholderiales bacterium
GCCTCGGGCTGCAGAAACGGCGCCACGGCGCCCGTGCGGGAAATGGCGTGCTCGCAAAGCGCCTTCCACGGGCCCTTGAAATTTTCCCGCAGCGGCACCGAGAACCCGTGCTTCGGGCGCGCCCAGACCTCTTCGGGCAGCTTGGCGCGCGCCAATGCGCGCAACAGCGCCTTGGGCTCCGGCCGCAGATGCGAGGCCGCCGGCTGCGCGAGCGCGAAATCGACCACCGCATTGCCCAGCAACGGCACGCGGACCTCGAGCCCATGCGCCATGCCGGCCCGGTCGGTCTTCACCAGGCAGTTCTCGCTCAGATACGTCCAGAGATCGGCGCGCATGAGCGCCTCGGAATCCATCCGGTCGCCGAAGCTCGCGGCGAGCGTGCGCCACAGGGCGAGGGTGGCCTCCGGCCGGGCCGCCCGCAGCGCTTGCGGATCGAGGTAGCGGGCAAGGCTTTTGCGCGAGACCGGCCACGGGCCGAGCTCGACGCGCCGGTAGAAGAGCAGCTCCCGCCCGGCGAGGCTCCGGCGCAGCAGGGCGCCGGGCGCCAGGCCTCGCGCGAGCAGGCTGCGCAGGATGCGCTTCGCCACGGAGTCGGGATTGCGCGCCTCGGTATCCAGGAAGCGCGCATAGCCGCCGAAAAGCTCGTCGCCGCCGTCGCCCGAGAGCGCGACGGTGACCTGACGGCGCGCGAGCGCAGCGAGCTCGAAGGTCGGCACGTAAGCCGGGTCTGCGAGCGGCTGGTCGAGCGCGCCGAGCGCGCGCGTGAGCTCGTCGGGGCCGATGCGGGGCGCGTCGAACACCTCGTGTCGCGTGCCGTAGCGCCGGGCGACGGCAAGCGCGGCCGCCGACTCGTCGAACTCGGCCTCCGGAAAGCGCACGCTGAAGGTGAGCAGGGGGCGTGCGCCGGCCTGCGCCATGTAGTGAACGATCAGGCTGGAATCGATGCCGCCCGAAAGAAACGCCCCGAGGGGCACGTCGGCCACGAGCTGGTCCGATACCGTGCGCGCCAGCAGCGCATCCAGCGCTTCCAGCGAAGGCGCCTCAGCCGACGGCGCCGGGATCGACCAGTACGGCTCCATGCGAAGCGCGCCGCTGCGCCATTCCAGCCAGTGCGCCGGGGGCAGCTGGCGCACGGCCCTGAGAAAGGTGGCGGGCGCCAGCGGCGTCTGGAACGCGAGATAGTCGCGCAGCGCCTCGTAGTCGAGCTCCCGCGGGAAATCCGCCAGCTTCAGGAAGGAGGCCAGGGTCGAGGCGACGACCAGTCCCCGGTGCGTGGAGTAGAAGAGGGGCTTGATCCCCAGCCGGTCTCGAGCCGCGAACAGCACGCGCTCGCGCGTATCCCAGATGGCGAAGGCGAACATGCCGTCCAGGCGCGAAACCAGGCCTGCGCCCCACTGCGCGTAGCCCTGCAGGAGGACTTCGGTATCGGAGCGGGTGGCGAAGCGGCGTCCGCAGCCCTCGAGCTCGCGGCGCAGCGCGGCGAAGTTGTAGATCTCGCCGTTGTAGACGATGGCATACCGGCGTTCATCCGCCAGCATCGGTTGAGCGCCGGTCTCGAGGTCGATGACCGACAACCGCGTATGCCCCAGGAGCGCATCCTCGTGCCGCCAGAGCGCCTGGGCGTCGGGGCCGCGGCTGCCCAGGGCGTCGAGCGCGGCCGGGGCGCTCGGCTGCCAGGCTTGCCCGATCATCGCAAGGATGCCGCACACGGCTAGCCGGCCCCCAGCGCTTCGTAGGCCCGCACCATGTGCGCCTCGGTGAACTCCTCGGGCACGGCAGACGGGCCCGGCCGCGGCGATGCCAGCGCGGCGCGCATTGCCGCCGCAAGCGCGCGGGCATCCCCGGGCGGAACGAGCCACCGGCTCATTGGGCCCCGGAGCACCTCGCGAGGCCCCGACGGGCAATCGGTGCTGACGACGCGGGTCCCCGAGGCCAGCGCTTCGACCAGCACGCTCGGCATTCCCTCGCGGTCGGAGCTCAGCACGAGCAGCTCGGCCGCGCGCATCCACGGGTACGGATTGGCGCGGAAGCCCGCGATCGTGACGCGGCTCTGCAGTCCCCGCTCACGGACGAGTGCTTCGAGCCGCGGGTCGCTCTGCGTGAGAAGCACGAGGCGATGCGGCAGGCGCGCCTCGGTCCACGCATCGAGCAGCAGGTCGTGGCGCTTTTGCGCGGCGAAGCGCCCGGCGTGCAGGACGAAGGGCTCTTGCGGCAGGTCCGGTGGCGGCTCGGCGGCGGCGAGCCGGATGGCGTCGAGGTCCAGGCCGTTGTAGATCCGCCGGATGCGGGCCCGCTGCAGACCGATCGCGCCCCGCAGGTCCGCTTCCACCCCTTGCGACACCGCCACCAGGCGGCGGTTTTCGTACAGCCGCCGGTAGCGCGCGAGCCGGCGCGCGGCCTTTGCCGGACGGTGCCGGGCGAGCTGGTCCACTTCTGCCGACAGCGTATTGGTGATGCGGCACCACAGGCCCGGCACCTGCGCTCGGATCGCCACCTCGTCGGCAAAGGGCAGCGTGGACACGGCCACGTGATCCTGAAGACGGTTGCGCGCGTAATGCCGGCGCAGGCGCCAGGCCGCCTGCCACTTTCCCACGAACCCTTTGCCGACGCGCGGCGCGAGGATGTCCAGGACCGCGTTCGCGGGCACTTCATGCTCGATGCGGGCCTCGAGCAGGATGGTGCGCACCGCATGGCCGCGGCGTAGCAAAGCGGTCCCGAGCCGCAGCATGGAGCGCTCTGCCCCGCCGCCGGCGAGGTTCGTCAGGATGAGCGCGAACTTCACGCCTCGGCAAGCGCCTCGACGGCGGCCGTCCAGACGGATTCGACGGGAATCTCGGCCATGGGCGTTTGCGGGCTGCAGCCTTCGCCGCGCGGGTGGTCGACGGCGTGGCAGCGTGCCCGCTCGAGCGGCCGCAGCAGCCGGCTGGGCGAGTAGCAGTGATAGAGCGCCACCATCGGGCGATCGAGCGCCCCCATGATGTGGGTGGGGCCGGTGTCCACGCCGACGTAAAGATCCAGCTCGTTCATCAGGCTGGCGCTTTGGCGCAGAGTCGTCGTTCCGGCGAGGACGGTTGCGTGCCCTCCAAGCTCGTTCTTGATCCACGCCGTCTTGCGCTTGTCGCCCGCGCCGCCGAAGAGCAGGAAGTGCGCGCGCGGCCACCGGCTGCGCAGGCGGGCGCATAGTTGCGCGAAGCATTCGAGCGGCCAGTCTCGATACGCCTTGGTCGGGAAGCTGGCGACCTGCAGGCCGACGAGGGGCTTCGCAGCCGAGTCGACGCGCTCGGCGAGAAATGCCCGCGCCCAGCGTCGCTCGTCGGCCGTGACCGTGTAGGACAGGCGCATTCCCGCGTCCGGTACGCCGAGGGCGCGGGTAAGGAGCAACGGAATTTCGGCGGAGTGCAATTGCTGGAACGCGGGCGGCGGCACGGCGCGATAAAGACGCCCGTCGAGCGCGGGCTCGTCCTGCTGGAACGCCACCACGCGGTGGGCCACGCGCAGCGCATACGCGACGAGCGCCCGGTCGAAGCCATAGACGAGCGCGAGGTCCCAGCGCCTTGCGGGAAGGCGGCCGCGCAATACCGCGCTTCGCTTGGTGATGCCCGCGGTGTCGGCCACGCCTTCGGCATGCGCCACCACCTCCACGCGCCGGGGGTGGCCCATGAAGCGGATGTGGGCTTGCGGCCAGGCTCGCGCGAGCGCGCGCAGCACGGGTGTTGTCAACAGCGTGTCGCCGATGCGCGAGACGTTGATGACGAGAATCGAGGAAGGCGCCGCCAGGCTAGCCGGCATGCCGCGCGTCGCGCCTCAGGAAGTGAGCGTTGCGGCCCTCGGTATGGCAAAGCGAAAAGCCGCAGGACTCGACCTGGGCGATCGCATCGCGGGTATCCTGCGCGCTGCGCTCGACGTGGCCGTGGTGGAACTCGACCAGCACCTGGACGGCGCGGCGGATCTCGCCGCTCGTGCACAACGCGGCGAGGACCTCGTATTCGGCGCCTTCGATATCGAGCTTCAGGGCATCGCATTCCTCGCGGCCGGCGCGCGCCAGGACCTCGGCGAGCGACGTGGTGCTGACCGTCACCGAGCGCTCGCTCGCGTAGGGATGGCTTGCCAGGAGGCTGCCGGAGACGCCGTCGGCGCCCTTCGGCAACGCGGCCGCGGGCCGCGGCAGGTAGAAGGTGACCGACGCTCCCGCCTGCGTCCAGAACGCGGCCGGCTGCACCTCCATGCCGCGCGGGCAGTGGCGCCGACAATACTCCAGGGCGTCCGGATTGGGATCGATGCCGACGACGCGGCCGCCGAAGCGCTCGAGGAAAGCGATCGGGAAGCTGATGTCGCGGCCGAGGCCGCAGTCGATGAGCAGGGGATCCTTGCCGACGGCCGGCGCATAGAGCCACCAGCCGCCGTACTTCGAGCCGAGGCGCTCGAAGCCGTGCGGCAGGCGCCATTCGCGCCAGCGCCGATCGAGGCTGCGCTTGAGGCGCCACCATTCGAGGGCGATGCGGTTGCCCGGCCTGCCGCCCGCGCGGGTCATGGCCTCGCCTTGGCCCCGTAGATCGCCGGGTTGAGCGCGGGGTCGTTGTACATCTTGAACTGGCGGTAGACCTTGAAGTAGCTCTCGCCGCGGCGCGCTTCGTCCAGCAGCCGGTCGAGGCAGGCGGCGAGGTCGGTGCGCTGCTCGAGGAGCCGCGCGAGCTTGGCGTGGCACGCCTCGATGTGCCCGGCGTCCACGTCGGTGCGCGCGGTCTGCAGGCGCATGTGGTGGACCTTGAGGCTGAGGATCGAGAGCCGGTCGACCATGGCGCCCGCGGTCTCGGAGTGCAGCCGGGCATGCAGCTGCGGCGGGACGGCGCCGAGGGCGGCGAGGAGCGCCTCGTCGATCCGCTCGATCGCGTCGTTGCGCTTCTGGTTGTGCTGGTCGATCGCCCGCTTGTTGGCGGCGATCTCGGCGTCGGCGACGTGGCGGCGCCGCGCGAGGTCTTCTTCGGCCCACAGGCTGCAGTTGTGATGGTGGTTCGCCTCGATCGCCTGCCACAGCGGCGATTCCGGGCACGACGGCGCCGCGCCGGCGAGGCTTGCGTCGTGATAGGCGACGAGCGCGGCCGCGCTCAGGGCTGCAGGCGCGGGAAGCGGTACCACCGGGCGCTTTCTCCCGAGAGCGGAACGACCATGAACATCATGCCGGTGACGCGCTCGCGCACGTTGGCGAGGAGATGCGCCGGCGCCGCATGCAGCTCCACGCGCACCGACTCGCGGCCCGACATGATGTCGGAGTAGACCCAGCGCCGGTGGCGCAGGACGAGCCGGTCTTCTTCGCAGCGCAGGTCCCCCGCCTTGGCGGTGAACTCGTGCGTGAACGGCTTCGGCTTCGCCTCGGCCTCCAGCACCGTGACTTCGAGGACGTCGTCACTGGCGAAGCGAAAGTGCACGCGCTGCGCGCGCTGCCAGGGGCTGTCCTTGCCGAAGAGCTCGCGGGTGAGCGAGGCCTCGCCCTCCCCCCCCGGGCGCTCGCCGCGATCGGCAAAGACCCCGGCGATGGCACGGCAGCTCGAGGAGGTCGCCTCCGGCAGCGGGCCCCACTGCAGCGGGTACGGGTCGTCCCACACCGCGCAGCCGGCAAGCCCGACCACGGAGGCGGCGAAAAGCGCCTGGCGGATCATGCGAACCCGTAATACTGCCTGAACCAGGCGGCGAACCGGGCGAGCCCCGCGGCGAGCGGCGTCGCGGGCGCGAAGCCGACCGCCGCCTGCAGCGCGCGGGTGTCGGCGTAGGTGGCCTTGACGTCGCCGGGCTGCAGCGGCTTCATCTCCAGCGTGGCCTTGCGCCCGAGGGCGCGCTCGAGCTCCGCGATGTAGTCGAGCAGCGCCACCGGCTGGTGATTGCCGATGTTGTAGATCGCGTAGCGCGCCGGCCGGTCCAGCACCCGCAGCGTGCCCTCGACGATGTCGTCGATGTAGGTGAAGTCGCGCTGCATGTCGCCGTGGTTGAAGACCTGCAGCGGCCGGCCCTCGAGGATGGCGCGCGCAAACAGCATCGGCGACATGTCGGGCCGGCCCCAGGGCCCGTAGACGGTGAAGTAGCGCAGGCCCGTGGCCGGCAGCCCATAGAGATGGCTGTAGACGTGCGCCATCAGCTCGTTCGACTTCTTCGTGGCGGCGTAGAGGCTCACCGGATGGTCGACGTTCTGCGCCTCGCTCCAGGGCAGCTCGGCATTGGTGCCGTAGACGCTCGAGCTCGAGGCGAACACGAGGTTGCGCGGCGGCCGCCGGCGGCAGCATTCGAGCAGATTGGCGAACCCGACGAGGTTCGCCTGCACATAGGCGGCCGGGTTCTCGAGCGAATGGCGCACGCCCGCCTGCGCCGCGAGGTGCAGCACCGCCTGCGGCCGCTCCTCGTCGAAGAGCGCGCCGAGCGCGCCCGCGTCGGCGATGTCGAGGATGTGCGCGGCGATCCCCAGCGCCTTGAGGCGGTCCTTCTTCAGCTCCACCGAGTAATAGGGCGACAGGTTGTCCACGCCGATGACCTCGTCGCCGCGCTCGAGCAGGCGCCGCGCGCAGTGCATGCCGATGAACCCCGCCACCCCGGTGACGAGCACCTTCATTCGGCGTTTTCCGCGCGGGCGAGCTCGATGATCTTGGCGTACTTCAGGTAGCTGTTCATGCAGCCGATGGAGATGTGCAGCAGCCCCGGCACGCCGTCGAGAAAGCCCAGGCGCAGCACGTAGAACTTGAAGAAGCGCACCATCGGCGAGAGCACCAGGTGCGCGACGCCGGCGCGCTGGCCGCGCTCGAAGGCCTGGCGTGCCTGCAGGGTGGTGTAGCGGTTCTGGCGCTCGAGGTAGCTGCCCAGGTCGTCGGAGGCGTCGTGCATGAGGTCGCCTTCGAGCGTGCCCGGCGTCACCGCGTAGAGCACCTTCTCGTGCACCAGGTCGTCGCTCCAGCGCGCGTTCAGGCGGTTGAAGAGCCGCGGGCTCCAGTCGGGATAGCCCTCGCCGTGCGACAGCCACCGCCCCATGAAGCGGTTGCGCCGCCGCATGCGATAGACCGGCGACACCGGCGCCGCCAGCGCGGCGCGGAGGCTTTGCGCGAGCGCGGGCGAGACGCGCTCGTCGGCATCGATGCACAGCACCCAGTCGTGCGCCGCCTGCTCGACGGCGAACTGCTTCTGGCGGCCGTAGCCCATCCATTCGCGGTGCACGACGCGCGCGCCGTGCGCCGCGGCGAGCTCGGCCGTGCCGTCGGTGCTGCCGGAATCGACCACGACGCGCTCGGCGGCGAACGAAACGCTTTCGAGGCACTCGGGAAGCAGGCGTGCGGCGTTGCGGGTGATGATCACCGCAGAGACCGGCACGGAAGGACTCAACGGATTTGTCTTATAGAATGACGTAGACGGCGGATTCTAACGCGAAACAATCGCCGTCGCCGTTGCGATCGGGCCCTCATGACTCGCGTACTGCTCACCCGCATGTCCTCGCTCGGCGACGTGATTCACACGCTGCCTGCGGCCACCGACTTGCGCCGCGCGCTGCCGCAAGCGCAGCTCGATTGGATCGTGGAAGAGGACTATGCGCCGCTCGTGCGGCTGCATCCCGGCGTCACGCGCGTGGTGCCGATCGCGCTGCGCCGCTGGCGCCGGCAGTGGTGGCGGCGCAGCGCCTGGCGCGAGATCGCCGCGCTGCGCCGGCGTCTGCGCGAGCAGCGCTACGACGCCATCATCGACACGCAGGGGCTGCTCAAGAGCGCGCTGGTGGCACGCCTGGCGCGCGGCCCGGTGCACGGCTTCGGCCCGCGCACCGCGCGCGAGCCGCTCGCCACGCGCTTGTACCGCACGCACGCCGAGTTCTCGCCGGCGGACCACAAGGTAGAGCGCTACCGGCAGGTGCCGGCGCGCGCGCTGGGGTACACGCCCGGCGCGCTCGACTACGGCCTTGCCGCGCCGCCGCGGCCGGCCGCGGCGCCGGCCGGCCGCTACGCGGTGCTGCTGCATTCCACCGCGCGCGCCGACAAGCTCTGGGGCGAGGCCCATTGGATCGAGCTCGGCCGCTGGCTGCAGGCGCGCGGGCTCGCCGCCGTGCTGCCCTGGGGCAGCGATGCCGAGCGCGCGCGCGCGCAGCGGCTCGCGGCGGCGATCCCGCAGGCCGCGGTGCCGCCCCGGCTTGCGTTGCTGGAGGCCGCCGGCCTCATCGCGCACGCCGCGCTCGTCGTCGGTGTCGACACCGGCCTCATGCATCTCGCGGCGGCGCTGCGCGTGCCGGTGGTGGGCGTGTTCTGCGGCTCCGAGCCGCTCGATGCGCATCCGCTCGGCACCGGGCCGATCGCCTTTGCCGGCGCGCCCGGCCGGCCGCCGCCGCCGCGCGAGATCATCGGTCTCGCGGAGCGCTTCGCGTGAGGCGCGCCTACTCGGCGCTGCTGGCGCTCGCGGTGCCCATCGCGATGGCCCGGCTGTGGTGGCGCGGGCGCCGCGAGCCGGGCTACCGCGAGCATGTCGCCGAGCGCCTGGGGCGCTATGCGCTGCCGCGCGCCGAGAAGCTGCTGTGGGTGCACGCGGTCTCGGTCGGCGAGGCGCGCGCGGCGGCGCCGCTCGTGCGCGCCCTGCAGGCGGCGGCGCCGGACCACCAGGTGCTGCTCACCTGCACCACCGCGTCGGGCCGGGCGACGATCAAGCAGGTCTACGGAGAAAGCGTGCTCGTGGCGTATCTTCCCTACGACACGCCGGCGGCGGTGCAGCGCTTCCTGGAGCATTTCCGCCCGCGCCTGGGCGTGCTGATGGAGACCGAGGTCTGGCCGAACCTGGTCGCGGGCTGCGCGCGGCACGGCGTGCCGCTCGCGCTCGCCAACGCGCGCATGTCGGAGAAGTCGGCGCGCGGCTACGCGCGGGTCGGCTTCGTCTCGCGGCCGGCGTTCGCGGCGCTGGCCGCGGTCTGCGCGCAAAGCGAGGCCGATGCGGCGCGCCTGCGCGCGCTCGGCGCCGTGCGGGTCGAGGTCACCGGCAACCTCAAGTTCGACGCGACCCCCGACCCGCAGCAACTCGCCGCGGGCGCCGCCTGGCGCTCGCGCGTCGGCCGTCCCGTGCTGCTCCTCGCCAGCACGCGCGACGGCGAGGAGCAGCTTCTCCTCGGCCATGCCGGGGTTCTTCCGCCCGAGGCGCTGATCGTCGTGGTGCCGCGCCACCCCCAGCGCTTCGACGAGGTCGCGGCCCTCGCGCAGTCGCGCCGCACGCGCTCGCCGCTGCCCGCGCCCGGCGCGCGCGTTCACCTGGGCGACACGATGGGCGAGATGGCCTTCTACTTCGCCGCCGCCGATGTCGCCGTCATCGGCGGCTCGTTTGCGCCCCTGGGTGGCCAGAACCTGATCGAGGCGCTCGCCGCGGGCACGCCGGTGGTCGTCGGGCCGAGCATGTACAACTTCGCCGAGACCACGCGCCTCGCGCTCGCCGCCGGCGCGGCGCTGCAGGCCTCCGATGCCGCTCGCGCCTTGCGCGAGGCCGCTTCTCTGCTGGGCGATGCGCCGCGGCGCGCCGCGATGGCCAAAGCCGGCCGGCGCCTGTGCGCCGCGCACCGCGGCGCCACCGCGCGGCACGTGGCGCTCTGCCTGGACCTGCTTCGAAGCCGCAACCCTGCTACGGCGCGAGCGCCCGGTTGACTTCCTCGAGGTCGTCCCCGCGCAGGCTGCCGGCGGCGGCCTTGAGGCGAAGCTGGTTGGTGATGGTGTTGTAGCGCGCGACCGCCAGGTCGCGCTGGGTGGAGAAGAGCTGCTGCTGCGCGTTCAGCACGTCGATGTTGATGCGCACGCCCACCTCGTAGCCGAGGCGATTGGACTCGAGCGCGCTCTGCGAGGACACGAGCGCCTGCTCGAGCGCGCCGATCTGCGTGATGCCGTTGATCACGGTGAGGTAGGTCTGCTGCGCCGTGAGCGCCGCGGTGCGGCGGGCGTTCTCCAGCTCCTGGCGCGCCCGCAGGGACAGCGCCGCCGCCTCGCGCTCGCGCGAGTCGAGCGCGCCGCCGGAGTAGATCGGCACCGCGAGCTGCAGGCCGATGGTGCTGGTGGTGACGTCGGCCCCCACCGCGGCGACCGTCGAGGCGGACTGGCTCGTCTGCCCGTGCGTGGCGACCGCATCCAGGGTGGGGCGAAACGCCGCGCTGGCGCGCCGCGCCTCGAGCGCGGCGACTTCGGCGGCGGCCTGCTGGATCTGCACCGGATAGCTTTGCTGCTCGGCGAGCTGGACCCAGCTTTCCATGTTGTCGGGCGTGGGGCGCGCCAGCTTCACTTCCGGACGCAGCGGCCGCAGGCCGGCGTAGAGCTTGCCGGTGATGAGCTGCAGCGCGCGGCGGCGGTTCTCGAGGTCGTTCTGGGCGGCGATCTCCTGCGCGCCGACGAGGTCGAAGCGCGCCTGCGCCTCGTGCGTGTCGACGATGGTGGCGGTGCCGACCTCGAAGTTGCGCCGCGCCTGGGCGAGCTGCTCGGAAATCGCCACCTTCTGAGTGCGCACCAGGGCGAGCGTGTCCTGCGCGGCGAGGACGTCGAAGTACGCCTGCGCGGTGCGCACGATCAGGTCCTGCTCGGCCTGGGCGAATGCCGCCTCCGCCTGCGCCACCTGGAACTCCGCCTGCCGGTAGGCGATCTGGTTCTGCGGGCGGTACAGCGGATGCGCGAGCGTCAGGGTGTAGCCGACCGAGCGCGGGGTGCGCGTGAAGTCCGGGGCGCGGGCCGGATCGCGCGATTCGGACTCGATGCGCGAGAGCTGCGCGCTGCTCGAGAGCCCGAGCGTCGGCAGCGTCAGGGCGCGGCCCTGCGGCAGCCGCTCGCGTCCGGCGTCGAGGTTATGGCGCGCGGCGGCGAACACCGCGTCGTAGCGCAGTGCGTCGCGGTAGACCTGCAGCAGGTCCTCGGCCGGCGCCGACAACGGCGCCAGCGCCAAGGCGAGCAGCGCGCTAGTACGTCGGAACCGCCGGATCGACGGTGCGAGACCAGGCATCGATTCCCCCCACCAGATTATGGACCTGCCTGAAGCCTTGTTTTTCGAGGAACAGCGCGACCTGCATGCTCCGCCCGCCGTGGTGGCAGATGGCGACGACCTCGCGGTCGGGGTCGATCTCGCCGGCGCGGGCGGGCACTTCGCGCATCGGGATGAGGGTCGAGCCTTCGAGGCGGGCCTTTTCGTGCTCCCACGGCTCGCGTACATCGAGGAGCACGGGTTTTTCGCGGCCTGCATCGTCGAGCCAGGCCTTGAGCCGCGCGGGCGTGATCTGCAGCATCAGAACCGGAAGCGCGGCGGCTGCTCGCAGTTGACGAGCGGCGTGATCACCGTCTCGAAGAGGTCGAGATGGGCCCAGGCCCCGCGCGCGCTGCACGTGAAGAGCCGCGCCGCCATCGCCGGCGCGGTGCCCACCACGGCGAAGAGGCGCCCTCCCGGGGCGAGCTGCTCGAGGAACGCCCGCGGCAGCACCGGCGTGGAGCCGGTGAGCACGATGGCGTCGTAGGGCGCATGGCGCGCCCAGCCGCGCGCGGCATCGCCGATCTCGAGCGTCACGTTGTCGGTGCCGTGGCGCTCGAGGTTGGAGCGGCCGAACGCGGCAAGCGCGGGCTTGATCTCCACCGAATGGACGTGCGCGGCGCGGTGCGCCATCAGGGCGGTGAGGTGGCCGCTGCCGGTGCCCACTTCGAGGACGCGGTCGGTCTTGCGCAGCGCGAGCTCCTGCACCACGCGCGCCTCGAGCTTGGGCTGCCACATGCGCTCGCCCTCGCCCAAGGGAAGCTCCAGGTCGGAGAAGGCGAGCGCGCGATGGCGCTCGGGCACGAATTCCTCGCGCGGCACCGCGTAGAGCAGGTCGAGCACGCCCTGGTCGAGCACCTCCCAGGTGCGGATCTGCTGCTCGACCATGTTGGCGCGCGCCTGCTCGAGGTTCATGGCGGAGCCGATTATACGGGCATTGATCGGCGCGACCGGTGCTCGGGCATGAGCGCCCAGTAGAGCACCGGCATGACGAAAAGCGTAAGGACCGTCGAGAAGGCGAGGCCCCAGACGATCGACGCCGCCACCGGACCCCAAAGCAGCGAGTGCCCGCCCAGTCCGCTCGCCAGCGAGAACAGGCCGGCGATGGTGGTCGTGCTGGTGATGAGGATGGGCACGACGCGCCGGCGCGCGGCATAGACGGCGGCATGCAGCACGCTCATGGGGTGGCGCCGGCGCGCATTGGCGGCATCGATGAGCACGATGGCGGCATTGACCGCGATCCCGGTGAGCGCGATGACCCCGTACATCGTGTAGAGCGACAGCGGATTCCCGGACGCGAGCAGCCCGAACACCACCCCGGTGAAGGCGAGCGGCACCGTGACGAGGATCATGGCCGGCTGCCAGTAGCTGCGGAACTGCGCGGCGAGAATCACGTAGATGAGGCCCAGGCCGAGCGGAAAGAGCACCAGCATCGCGTCCAGGCTCTCCTGGATGTCGTCGAGCTCGCCGGTGAAGTCGAGGGACGTGCCGGGGTACTTGGCCTTGATCGCGTCCCAGCCGGCGCGCACGGCGCGGTTGGCCGCCACCGTGTCGGTCACCGCGCGGTCGATGTCGCCCTCCACCGTGATCGAGCGGCGCAGGTTGTAGTGGCGGATCACGCCCTTGCCGGTGACCGTCTCGGCGCGCACCAGGGCGCCGAGCGTGGTGCTGCCGCCGCCTTCGGCGAGGGCGACCGGGTCGTCGAGCACCTGGCCGACGTCGGCGCTCGCGCGAGGCGCGGCGCGCACGCGAACGTCCACGCGCTCGCCCTGGTGGCGCATGGAGGTGACGATCTCCCCGTCGACGTGCAGGCGCATGAGCCGCCCCACCAGGCCCGGGTCGAGGCCGCTCGAGCGCACCGCCTGCGGATCGAGGCGCAGCACGAACTGCGGCGCGCCGGCGACGTCGTCGTCGACCACGTCCTTGGCGCCCGGGGTGCGGCGGACGACTTCGAGCAGGGCATCGGTTGCCGCGCGCAGCTCGGCGTAGTCGTCGTTGCGCACGCGCACGCGAATCGGCTTGGTCTGCGGAGGGCCACCGAAGAGCATCTGAAAGCTCAAGGTGCCCGGGCCGGGCAGGCGCTCGATGTCGCTGCGCAGCGACTCGACGATGTCGCGCACATCGCGGCCGCCGGCGGCCCCGTCCCGCCCCCCGCGGGGCTGCAGCGATACCACGAGCTGTCCATAGGGATCGCCGTACAGGGGCTCGGTGTCGGTGAACTTGACGCCCGCGAGCGAAGTGAGGGCCCGCGCCTCGCCCTCGGGGAGCCGCGCGCGCACCGCGCGCTCGACTTCCTCGACCCGCGCCAGCGTGCTCGCCAGCGGCGTCCCCGCGGGCATGTCCACGTTCACGTAGAACAGGCGCACCGGGTCGAAGGCGAAGAACTCCATGCGCACGAACCCCCCGGCCACCGCGCCCACCGCGGAGGCGAAGAGCAGCAGCACCAGGCCCGCGAAGCGCCGCGGCCGGCGCATCACGTAGAGGAGCATCCGGCTGTACTTCACGCGCAACAGGTGGGTATAGCGGGTGCGCAGACGCTGCGCGCGCGAGGGGCGCGCGAAATTGAGGCGCAGCGAAACCACGTGCGTGGGCAGCATCCAGTACGCTTCGATCAGGCTGATGGCGAGCGTCAGCGTCACGACGAACGGGATGACGAACATGAACTTGCCCACGATGCCGGGCAGGAGCATGAGGGGCAAAAAGGCCGCGAGCGTGGTGGCGACCGAGGCGGTCACCGGAGCCGCGGTCTCGCGCAACGCGTCGAGCGCCGCGGCGAGCACCTCCTGGCCGCGCTGGACGCGGTAGTAGATCGCCTCCACCACCACGACCGCGTCGTCCACCAGCATGCCCAGCACGATGACGACGCCGAGCAGCACGGAGACGTTCAGCGTGAAGCCCGTGGCGTAGAGGACGGCGAAGCCGGCGGCGAGGGAAAAGGGAATGCCGATCGCCACCAGCGCCGCGACGCGCGAGCCGAGGAACACCCAGCACACCGCGAGCACCAGGAAGAAGCCGAGGAGCGCGTTCGACTCCATGATCGAAATCGCCTCGCGCGTGGGCACGGTCTGGTCGTCGGTGAGCGAAAGCGACAGGCCCGCGGCGGCGATGCGCGGGTTGCGCTCCTCCACGTACTGGCGGATGGAGCCGACCAGCTCGAGCGTGTTGGTGTAGCTCTTCTTCGTGACCGACAGCAGGATGGCCGGCTGGCCGGCGCTCGAGGCGAGCTGCGCCGGCGTGGCGCGGGCGCGCGAGGCCTGCGCCACCGAATCCACGGGAACCCGCTCGCGCGTGCCGGGCACCGGCAGGGTGAGCTCGGCCAGGACCCCGAGCCC